>CAYYDX010000049.1:0-24818 GCA_964470735.1 uncultured Anaerolineaceae bacterium | reverse complement strand
GGACCGGCAGCGGCTGGAGCGGATGGTACCGGCCTCGGACACGCTGCGGAGCAATCCCCTCGGTGTGGTGAACCCTGTCGCGGCACAGCACACCTTCCTGCGCACCTCGCTGCGGCCCTCGGTGCTCGAAACGTACGCCGCGAACCGGCGCCACGAAGACGGCGCGCTGCGCATCTTCGAACTCGGCTTCGAGTACCTTCCCGTCGAAGCCGACCTGCCCCATGAGCGGCCCATGCTCTGCGCGGTCCTCGGTGGGACGCGAGAAGGACGCTGGTCGCAGGCGTCGGGCGACCGTTTGGACTTCTTCGATGCGAAGGGCATGGTCGAAGCGCTCTTGCGGAACCTCGGGATGACCGCCACATGGGCGCCGGTGACGGAGTTTGGCCTCCTGCCGGGACACACAGCCGAGGCGCTCATCGGCAAGGATCCGGTGGGTATCGTGGGTCAGGTGCACCCCGATCACGCGGCGATGTTCGATGTCTCGGAGCCAGTGTTCCTCATCGAACTCTCGGTCGAGGCGCTTGCGCGGCACCTCCCTGAGCGGCCGGCGTACACGGCGCCGTCGCGGTTCCCCGAAGTGCACCAGGACCTCGCGCTCATCGTCGACGCCGGGGCGCCAGCGGGGCGCGTACTCGAACTCGTCCGCTCGCATCGCAGCGGAACGATCCGGATCGGCGCGAACATTTTCGACGAGTACCGCGGGAAAGGGGTGCCCGAGGGGAAGAAGTCGCTGGCCATCGCTCTGCGTTTCCAGGCCGCCGACCGGACGCTGACTGACGCGGATGTTGCGAAGGTGCAAAGCGGTCTGCTGATGCGCCTTGGCAAGGAGTTCGGCGCCACCGTCCGGGGCGCATAGTCCGGCCGGGTGTCTCCCCCGCGAGGACGTACCCCGGGTGTGTCGACTGGTCGTCCCGAGAACGGATCACGCCGTTAATTGGCGCGTCGCGCCCGCCCGGGCACTGGCGAGAGCGGTGGTAATCCCGCTCGCTACCGCCTTCGGGCACGAGACGATAGATTCGACGGATGACATCCAGGGCTCCGAAGCAGTCGTCCGCCGCAACCGAAACCATCGTTGGTGACTACCATCGCATCCTTGAGTCCGACTCGAAGTGGGAACTCGGAAGCTTCGCGCTGCCCGATGGCACAGCCTGGCAGTACCGCGAGCCGGGCGCTGTCGTTCTCGTCCGTAACGGGGTGCTGCAGGTCACCGCGGTTCCCTACACGCGCGGGAACAACCGCGTGCAGATTCTCGACAACGCCAAGCACATGTACTTCTCAAAGCAGCGCTTCGAGGTACCGCCCGGCGGGAAGATCACGTTCGAAATTGAGATCGCGGCCCGCACCGTGGGCACGACACCGGGCAACCTATACGACGGTTATGTCAGCTGGAACCTTCTCGATCTGACGACCGGCTGGGCGCTCGACTTCTTCACGAGCGGCGACACGGTGGCAACGGTCTACGGGCGCCTGCCGTTCCCCGGCGCCGCCGTGCCGGACACCGGTGGCGCCCGCGCTTTCTGCATGTTCAACGAACTGAAGACACTGGCGACAACGCAGGGCCAGCGTCACGCCTACCGCATCACCTACGACCAGGGCGCCGACACGGTCGAGTTCGTCGCCGACGGCACGTTGGTCGACCGTTACGACAACGTCCCCGACAGGATCACGGGATTCATCGCGGCGCTGGGCCTCATGTCGGAGATCGACATCGTCGACGGGAAGTCGGTGAGCTGCCACGGCCAGGGGGTCATCGGCCAATGGGGTCCAATGCGAGTGGTAACCGAACCGGCGCCGTGAACCGTTGCTACGTCGGCTTGACGGCGCGGAGAAGGTAGCGGCCCTCGCGCAGGACGATGCCGCCGTTTGGCCGCGTCAGGTCGTCCTCGAGGCGGCGTAGCGCTTCGATATCCTTTTCGACATCGAGGTTCGGCACGGACCATGGGGCCACGACGAGCATCTCTACCAGCGACGAGAGCGAAGCGAATCGCACCTCGTAGTCGTGGCGCTGGAGTTCAACAAGGTACCCGAGGCTGCGGAAGGTTTCCGAATACTCGTGGTAGTGGTCCGGGAAGCGCACCGCGCGGTCGAAGTAGCGGTGCAGTTCGGGCCAACTCTCGGGCGTGACCTGCTGCGTGATGAGCGCGCCCCCGGGCAGCAGGATGCGGTCGACGTCGCGCGGGTCGAGTGCTTCGTGGCGGTCGAGGATGAGGTCGAAGCTGCCGGCGCGGAAGGGCAGCCTCCCACCCTCGGCGCCACAGCGGATGACACGGATACCCGAATGCCTGAGCCGCTGGTGGGCGAGGCGCGCGTTCGGCGCCCACTGCTCGGCTGCGACCAGCCGGGCGAAATGCACGCCTTCGATGATGCGGCCGAGCACTTCGCCACCACCTGTTCCGAGGTCGACGGACGAGCGGGCCAGCCGCAGCGCTTCGCGCGCCAACGCCTCATAGTCCCACGGGAGCGGTGGGCCTATCGGGTGGGCATCGATGAAACTGAGGTCCCAGCCGGTCTTCGTGCGCGCATAGTCCTGCGCCGCCACGAGTTCGGAGTACGGCTGGTCGAACATGGCAAGCGCGCTACCGGATCATCTTCCGGCGCTTCGCTGCGTTGCTGCCCTTGCCCTTCGGCGCGTTCTGCCCGTTTCCGCCGAGGGTGCGGATCTGCTCGTCACTCGGTCCGGTAGGGCGGGCCAGGACTGGCGCAGCAGTCTTCTTGCGGCCGTTGCCGTTGGCAGCCGCGGCCTCAGCTTCCGCGATATCGCCCGGCGACGGTTCGACCTGTTGGGCCACCGGCGCCGCGTTCTCCTGCTGGACGATTCGCACCTTGAAGAGCGTCCGCGCGACCTGCCGCTGGATGTTCTGCACGAGCTGCTGGTACATGTCGTGCCCTTCGCGCTTGAAGGCCACGAGCGGGTCGACCTGGGCGTAGGCCTGGAGGCCGATACTCTGGCGCATGTCGTCGATGGCGGTGAGATGCTCGCGCCAGTGTGTGTCGATCGCCTCGACGAGCAGCCAGTGCTCGACCTTGCGCATGTTCTCGTCGCCGACCGTTTCTTCCATCTGCTCGTAGCGGTCCTCGGCGCGGTCGAGCATCTCGTCCCGCAGTTCGTCGCCAAGGTCTTCCATTTCCTCGACGGTCGGCGTGTCTTCGGGCGGAAACACCTCGCGCAGTTCGGCGTGTGCCAGTTCGAGCGAATCGGCGTTGTGCACCGAGACGTTGGCGACGATCTTCTCGATCTCCGGCAGGAGCATGTGGTCGACCACGTTCGCGCGCGTATCGACGCCCTTGAGGATCATGTCGCGCTGCTCGTAGATCTGCTTGCGGTGCTCGTTTATCACGTCATCGAACTCGACAAGGCGTTTGCGGATGTCGAAGTTGTGTCCTTCAACCTTCGTCTGGGCCTGTTCGATGGCGCGCGTGACCATGCGCGATTCGAGGGGCATGTCCTCGGTCATGCCGAGCTTTTGCATCATGCCCGGCACCCATTCCGGGGCGAACCGCTTCATGATGTCGTCGCCAAAGGAGACGAAGAAGCGCGAAGAGCCGGGGTCGCCCTGGCGTCCGGCGCGTCCGCGAAGCTGGTTGTCGATGCGCCGTGACTCATGGCGCTCGGTGCCGATGACGTGGAGCCCACCAACCTCGGCGACGCCGGGCCCGAGCTTGATGTCGGTGCCGCGGCCGGCCATGTTCGTGGCGATGGTGACCGCGCCCCGCTGGCCAGCGTCCTTGACGATGTGCGCCTCACGTTCGTGCTGCTTCGCGTTGAGCACTTCGTGCGGGATGCCCTTGCGGGTGAGCAGGTCGGCGAGGTACTCGGACTTCTCGATCGATGTAGTGCCGACGAGCACCGGGCGGCCGGCCTGGTGCATTTCTTCGATTTCGCCCACGACCGCGTTGAACTTTGCTCGCTCGTTGATGTAGACGACGTCGGAGTGGTCCTCGCGGACCATGGGCCGGTTCGTCGGGATGACGATGACATCGAGGTCATAGATCTTCGAAAACTCTTCGGCCTCGGTCTCGGCCGTACCGGTCATGCCGGCAAGCTTCTCGTAGAGGCGGAAGAGGTTCTGGAAGGTGATGGTCGCGTACGTGATGGACTCGCGCTGGACGGGGACGCCTTCCTTGGCCTCGCACGCCTGGTGGATACCGTGGCTCCAGCGCCGTCCAGGCATCAGGCGCCCCGTGAACTCATCGACGATGATGATTTCACCGTCCTTCACCACGTAGTCGCGGTCGACGCGCTTGAGATATTCGGCGTCGAGCGAAGCCTCGAGGTGGCGAATCAGGCGCGCGTCACCACCGAACACGTTGTCGATGCCGAGGGCTCGCTCGACGCGGCTGATGCCCTCTTCAGTGAGCGCGATGTGCTTCGCCTTGTGGTCGATCGCATAGTCGCGCTCTTCGACGAGGTTCTTCACGGCGCGGGCGAACTTCAGGTAAGTGCCGCTGGCTTCCTCGGCGTTCCCGCTGATGATGAGCGGGGTGCGCGCTTCGTCGATGAGGATGTTGTCGACCTCGTCGATGATGGCGAAATAGAGGGGGCGCTGTGCCTTCTCTTCCCACTCGCGCACCATGTTGTCGCGCAGGTAGTCGAAGCCAAACTCATTGTTCGTGCCGTAGGTGATGTCGGCGCGGTAGACATCGCGCCGCGAACACGGCCGAAGGTCATCGAGGCCACCTGTGCCGCCTTCTTCGCCGGGCCGGTAGCCGGGTTCGTACATGTACGAGACGCCGTTGTTCTGGATGACGCCGACGCTCATGCCGAGTTCGTGATAGACCGGGCCGTACCAGGTGGCGTCGCGGCGGGCGAGGTAGTCGTTCACCGTGATGACGTGGACACCACGGTCGGCGAGGGCATTTAAATAGACCGGCGCGACGCCCGTGAGCGTCTTACCTTCACCGGTGCGCATCTCCGCGATTTTGCCTTCGTGGAGGGTGATGCCGCCCATGAGTTGAACGTCATACGGCCGCTCGCCGACTTTGCGGTGGGCCATCTCACGGGCAACGGCAAAGGCTTCGGGGAGAATGTCGTCGAGGGTCTCACCGTCGGCGAGGATCTCCTTGAACTCCGCGGTCTTCCCGGCGAGTTCGGTATCGCTCAGGGCTGCCGCTTCATCGGCGTAGGCGTTGATTTCGTCGACAATCGAGGAAAGCCGCTTGAGTTCCTTCTCGTTCGAGTCTCCGAGAATACGGCTGATGAATCCGAGTTTGGGCATGCTGCCAGTGTACTCGAAGACGGAAAGACGAAAGAGAAAGACGCTTACACCGCCCGGGCGATGGCGGTGGCAGCGGCGGCAACCACGATGGTGACAAGCAACGGCGCTCGCAGGCCAATGGCGAGCCCAGCCGCGGCGAGACCGATGGCACGTGCGTCGAGCGAGAGGCTGCTGCCGCGGCCGAAGGTGTTCGTGACCACGAACGCCGCCAGCAACGCTGGTGCGAGCGCGCCGACGAGGAGCATGATCCGGGGCGGCAACGGCCGGCCACCGACAGCCACCGGGCCCGCCGACTTCAGCGCCATCGCCGCGAAACCCACGATAAGCACAGCCGCCCAGGCGTCACTCATCGGCGCCACCAGCCCGCAAAGCAGGCAGCCGAGGCGGCAACCACCGGCAGACCCACCCGCGTAAACGGCGTCAGCGTGAGCGCGATGGCGGCGCCGGCGCAGGCCGCGAGCAGCGCCTGGCGAGTTCGTAGTTGGGGGACGAGCAGGCCGAGAAAGAGCGCCGGGAATGCAGCATCGAGGCCGAGGCGGTTCGGGTCGCCGATAAAGTCGCCGCCGAGCAACCCGGCGACCGTTCCCACCTGCCACGAGAGGTAGAGCGCGAGCCCGGCGCCGAGCAGCGTCGAACGGTCGACCGAACCATCTCCGCGGTTGGCCACGGCCCACGACTCATCGATGACGAGTTGGGCCTGGGCGAAGCGGACTGCGGGTGAACCGTGAAGCGCAGGGGCGACCGTGAGCCCGATGGGCAGGTAGCGCGAGGCCAGGAGCACAGCGGCGACCACCGCCGCCCCGAGGCCTCCGCCAGCGCCAAGGATCGAGACGACGGCGAACTGCGACGCGCCGGTAAACGTGGTCATCGACATGATGAGCGGCGCAAAGAAGCCGAAGCCACTGGCGCGCGCCAGCACTCCGAACGATGCACCGAACGCAACAAGCGCCACACAGAGCGGTAGTGACGCGCGGACACCCGTGCGGAATCCGGCGAGAGGCACACGTGTGGGGTTCCGTCGCATTGGCTGAGCGAATCATGCCCGGCGGCTAACCGCCAGTCGGATCAGGCCGCTGAGATCGCGCGCTCGCGGTCAAAAGCCCGAAGGGCGAGGCGCCAGATGGCGAAGTCGAGGCCGGCTACCGCAGCGAAGAAAACCGTCCATGTGAGGATGCCCGGCTCGATGGTACGCGTGACGACGAGCATGACCGGCAGCATCGCCGGGAGAAGGACGAGGCCGCTCAAGTGTTCGGCCACCCGGATATCGCGGGCGCGGGCTGAGAACGCCATCCCGGTGAGCGTCGAAAACAGCGCGAGGGCCGGCGCCAGCAGGAGGAATCCAAACGTCCACGTCCAGTCGAGTGCGGCGGCGCGCACCGGGCCTTCGACCACCACGGCGACAACCGACATGTAGGCAACGTAGATCGCAACCGACGCCGCAACCGTCGGTACCACGATCGCGAGCACCTTTCCTGCGAGAAACTGCCGGTCGGTGAGCGGGAGCGTGAGGAGTGGTTCGAGCGTTCCCTGGTCACGTTCGCCGATGACCGAGAACGCTGACATTGTCGCGGGGATGATCACCGGGCTGAGGAAGAAGCAGAACATCGCCTGCCCGACAGCGAGATTGATGCCGCCGATGGACTTTTCTGGATCGAAGATGACGAGGTTCACGATGGGCAGGATGAGAAAGACGATCGGGAGCACCGTGGCAGTCATCATGATCATGCGGTGGTGGCGGAACTCGCGCAGTTCCTTGCGGATGAGGGCGCGAACGGGTGGGGCGACGGCAAACGCGGTCACGCGGCAATCTCCAGTTCTTCGTCACGAGCTGTGCGCGCCATGAGTTCGAGATAGGCGCTCTCGAGGTCACCCGCCTGCACGACCGAGACAATCCGCGCATCGGCATGGACGAGACGCCCGATGAGAGGCGGTGTATCGGCGTCAGCGTCGGAAAGGCGGCAGGAGAAGCCACCGGGCTGCCAGCGAAGCTCACTGATCCCGGCCGTCGATTCGACTGCGCGGCGCACCGCGACGGTCGCAGGCGATGCCAGTTCGACGTTGACCACATTCCCCAGGAGACGCGCGCGGAGTTGGCGCGGCGTCCCGAGTTCGAGCAGTTCACCATGGCGGAGGATGGCCACGCGATCGCAGATGCGCTCGGCCTCTGCCAGGCGGTGGGTGTTCATCAGCACCGTGGCGCCGTCCGCGACAAGCGCGCGGATCATCCGCTCCATCGCCGCCGCGGCCGAGGGGTCGAGGCCGGAGGATGGCTCATCAAGCAGCAGAACACGTGGACGATGGACGATCGCGCGCGCCAGGGCGACGCGTTGGCGCCAGCCTTTCGATAGCTGGCCAACCGGGTCGTTCGCCCGGTCACGCAGGCCGATGAAGTCGAGCGCCTGCTCGATCGCGGCGGTGGGACTGGCGACTTCATGAGCGTCTGCCCAGAACACGAGGTTGTCACGCACCGACAGGCGTTCGTAGAGGCTCGGCTTTTCGGGCATGACGCCCACCTGGCGGCGCACATCGAGCGGCGCGCCGAGCACGTCGTGGCCGAGCACGCGGGCTGTCCCGGTCGTCGGGCGGATAAGCGTGGCGAGAATCCGCAACGTGGTCGTCTTCCCCGAGCCGTTCGGCCCGAGCAGCCCGAAGACTTCACCCGGCGGGATGACGAGGTCGAGCGGGTGGAGCGCCACGCGGTCGCCGAAGATGCGGCCCGCACGCTCCAGTTCGATCGCCGGGCCGTGCTGCGTCACAACTGGATAGTCGGCAATCAACAATACGCCGGGCAGAGGGAACTGGAGCTACCGAGCCATCCGTCCGCCATCGATGGGGAAGATCCCGCCGTTGAGGTAGCTTGCATCGCTGCTGCAGAGGAAGGCGACGAAGGCAGCGACCTCATCCGGTTCGCCGTAGCGTCCCATGGGGTTGCCGGCAGCCATCGACTGGTGCACCTGCTCGGGCTCGTCGGGGTTAATCCCACGTTCGAGGGCGCGCATCATCCGCGTCTCGATTGGCGATGGGCAAATGGCGTTCGTGCGGATCCCCTGTCCCCCGAATTCGAGCGCGGCCGAGCGCGTCATGCCGACAACAGCGTGCTTGCTCGCGCCATAGGCGAAGATGCTCGGCGTGCCGGAGAGGCCCGCAATCGAGGCGGTATTGATGATGACACCGCCGCCGCGCTCCAGCATCACCGGGACGACGTACTTGATGCCGAGGAAGACGCCCTTCAGGTTCACGGCGATAACCTTGTCGAACATTTCCTCCGGGTACTGCGTCGTCGGCCCGATCCAGCCTTCGATGCCCGCGTTGTTGAAGAAGTAGTCGATGCCGCCGAAGCGGCCCTTGGCGGCGCTGACGTAGCGCTCGACGTCGGCCGAGCGAGTCACGTCGGCTGGCACGGCGAGGCCGCTCGCGCCGGCCGCTTCCACCAGCGCGATCGTCTCGTCGAGTCCGGAGCCGGGGAGGTCGACGGCGACGACGTTCGCGCCCTCGCTAGCGAAGCGCTCGGCGGTGGCCCGGCCGATGCCGCCCGCGGCGCCCGTGATGACGATGACCCTGCCTTCGAACCTTCGTTCCATGCGCATCCAATCTCTTGTCGCGGACGCGAGGGCCCGCCGTTTCGCGCGAATCTACGCTGCGCGCCCGCGATGGAGAAGTGCCGCTCAGCTGGCGGCGTGCGCCCAGAGGAGGCGCCAGAGGTGGAGTGGCTCATCCTGGCCGGCCACTTTCAGCATCCCATGCTCTTCGAAAGCGAGGCCGCGCCCCGCCGCGAGCTCCCGGACGACGTTCGAAACCAGCACCTCGCCGCCACGCGCGTCTCCGGCGACCCGTCGCGCGGCGAAGACGACTGCGCCATGGATTTCGTCACCTTCGACGATCGGTTCGCCCGCGGTGATGCCGACGCGGACGCGCAGTTCGACAGGTAGCTCGGCGCTCGCCTCGGCAAGGTCGTGTTGCAACTCAATGGCACAGCCGAGCGCGTCGTGGGCGCTGGTAAATCGGACCAGGAAGCCGTCTCCGGTGGTGAGGGCTTCGCGCCCGTGGTGGCGCAAAATGGCGCGGCGCGTGATGCGCTCGTGTTCACGCATCACAGCGCGGCCGCGGTCATCACCGAGGCGCTGCATGATGGCGGTGTGCCCTTCGATGTCGGTGTAGAGCAGGGTTTCGAAGGTTGGCCCGGCGCCGTCAGTCTCGTCTGCTGGTGGCGCCCGGAGGAAATCGCGGAAAGCTGCCGCTATCTCCTCGGCGTCGGCGGCGAGGAACAGGAGCGAGGCGCCGGGGAACGCCTTCATAGTGGCGCCCGGGATGGCGGCCGCAAGATAACGCGCAGACGACGGCAAAGGCGACGTCCCTTCGCTGCGGTAGGCCACGAGCACCGGGCAGCGCACGCGCGAGAGGTACGGTGTGATGTCGGCTTCGAGGTAGTTGGCGTGAACCCGGTCATGGATTTCGACGGACGACGATTCGCGCATGATAGCGGCGGTGCGATGGGCGGCGCCGGCGTTGTCCCAGCCGGCCACGATGGCGTGGGCTGCTGCCTCGGTGAACAGTCCCCAGTCGGTTCGCGAAAGCGCGCGCAGGGCTTCGAAACTGGTCGTCCGCATTTCATCGCCGCGCGAAATGCCGCACCACAGCACCAGGCGCTCGACACGCGTGGGATTCGCCGCCGCGTAGACGAGGGCCGCCGGCGCCGACTGAACCGGCGCGAGCAGCGAAAACTTTTCGAGGCTGGCACGGTCAACCACGCTCCGCAGGTCTTCGACCATTTCGTCGAGTGTGAACTCCGGCGCTGGCGCCCAGGAGAGTCCGCAGCCCCGCGTGTCATAGCGCACGACACGCAGCCCGCCGGCGATGAGCAGTTCGTACCATGCGCGCCAGTCGGGATCGGCCCACTCCATCTGGATGTGGGTGAACGGGATCAGTGGAAGCTGGACGAGCGCCGGTCCATCGCCCGCCTGCCAGAAGGCGATGCTGGCGCCACCATCGGCCGCTGCGTACTGAATTCGCGGATCCACGCGGGGAGTTTACGCTGCCGGCGAACCTCCCCGCGTGGCTAGGGAGCGGTCGGCCCCTGCACAAGCACGGGGCGCGTGGAGGTTCGCATGAGCGCCTCGGTGACGCTGCCAGCAAGCAGGTGGCGCAGGCCGGTGTGCCCGTGCGTGGCCATCACGATCACGTCCGCGTCGAGCTCATCGGCGAGCGTCTTGATGGCATCGGCGGCGTTGGGCGCGTGCACCGCGTGGACGGTGACCGCAGCGGCCGGTATTTCGCGAGCGGCGAGGTCGGTCAGGCGCTGGCGCGTCTCACCGGCGTCGCGATCGAGCGCTTCGCCGTGGGATTCGACGACACGCGGGAGCGGCGCCGAAATGCTGCCTTTGCCGAAAGACACGGCCGGTGGTTCGGCCATCACATGGTCCTGGCGGCCTTTGACCGCGCGCGGGTCACGCACTTCGAGGAGGTGGATTTCGAACGCCGGTTGGAGATCGAGCAGTTTGCGTACGGTAGAGAAGATCCTGAGCGAATTTTCGCTTCCATCGAGCGGGACGATCGCCTTCATGGAGCGCCTCCGTGCTTCGTTTGCGAGGATTCTGCGCCGCCCGTCAAGCACTCCGGGAGAGACCAACGGGCCATCTACAACGTACGAGAGGGAAACTTCTCACCAAATCGTAATGAGGCCGCGCCAAGATTTTGCTTGCGAACCAATTAAGCGGATGCTAAAACTATGGACGGGTCGCGCTGGATGCTGTGTCCGCTCCACACATCCACCGGCCCTTTTTTCATGCCCGCGAGCGGCGCTGGTTCCTTCTTCTCACGCTAAGTACACTTTGGGCCGATGAAGACTCGCTTGCTCAGCCTCGCCCTTGCCGCCGTCCTTGCAGTGGCTGTGATGCCCGCGACGATGGCCTTCGCGCAACAACACGGCGGCCCGGCGTCGTCCGACGGACCGCACTGGTCGGACGTTAAGGAAGTCGCCATCTGGTCGATGGTTGGCGTTGGGGCGGGGGCGGTAGTGCTCGGCGTTCTCTACACGCTGAAGCGAAAGGTCGGCGGCTTCCCGGAAAACCCCACGTGGATTGCCCCCATTACGATCATGCCGTCGCGCGAGTTGCCTGGAGACGATGACGACGGCCACGGCGCCGCCGCGGGCCACGACAACCACGCACCAGCGCATTAACCCGCTCTTTCTCGCTGCTTTGTACTGTTCCTGTTCGAAACTTCGACAGGACAGATTGCCATGTACCTTGTAAACGGCCGCACGCTCGAACGCCTCGACGAACACCTCGTTTAGTAACTGGCTCACGCCCGCCCGGTTCACCTCGACCTCGGAGCCGGCGATGGGCGCTATCTCACCACTCTCGCACAGCGCGATCCGGCGACGCTTTTCATCGGCGTCGAACCGAACCACGCGTCACTGGTCGATGCCTCTCGCGCGGCGATGAGGCGCGCGGCCAGGCGAGAAGCGAATCTCCTGTTCGTGCTCAGTTCGTGGCAGGACCTCCCGGGTGAGCTTCGCGGCGTCGCCTCGAGCGTTTCCGTGCTCTTCCCGTGGGGTACCCTGCTCCAGGCCGCGGCGACGTCCGATCCGGCGTTCGTCGCGGCGCTCCGGGCGGTGTCACAGCCAGGCGCGACCGTCGAGCTCGTCACCGCCATCGAGCCAGCGACCGACGCAAGCGAACTTCGGCGGCTCGGCCTCGACGGACTCAACGCCGGCGAGATCGCCATGGCGTGGCGCCGGCACGGATTCGTGGCCGATAGCATCGAGCTGCCGGCCGATCACGCGTACCAGACATCGTGGTGGCGAAGGATCCGGAACCGGCCCGGCCGCGCCGCGACGCTAACGCGGATTACGCTCCGATCTGATCGTCCGGGCCCGGAGCCGCGATCGGAACCGCGTTCGCGCTGATGAGCGCATCGCGCATCTGTGCGGCGAGGTCGGACATGCCACCGGGCGTATACGGCACGAAAATCGTGTTCGCCCGCGACGATGAGCCAATCTCTTTCACGGTGTCGTAGTGCTGGGTCATCAGGACGAGCTGCATGATGCTTTCGGGCGTCGTCCCGCTGATGCTCTGGGCGAACTGGTCCACCGATTCGCGGAGGCCGTCGATGATCGCGCGACGTTGGTCGGCGATGCCGCGGCCCTGGAGCGCCTTGCTTTCGGCCTCGGCCTCGGCAGCTTTCACCTTCAGGATCTTGTCCGCTTCACCGCGCTCCTGGGCAGCTTCGCGCAGTCGCTTGGCCGCGTTGATCTCGTTCATCGACTCCTTGACCTTCTTGTCCGGGTCGATGTCCGTGACGAGCGCCTGGACGATGATGTAGCCGAAGGTGTCCATCTCGCCGGAGAGTTCCTCCTTCACCGCGATGGCGACTTCGTCCTTCCGTTCGAAGACATCATCGAGCTCCATCTTCGGGACACGCGCGCGGACGACATCGAAGACGTAGGCCGTGATCTGCACGGTCGGCTGGTCGAGCCGGTAGAACGCGTCGTACACCTTCGACGGCAGCACCATGTACTGGACCGCGACGATGATGTGGACGAACACATTGTCGAGCGTCTTGGTCTCGACCGTGACGTCGAGTTGCTGGACACGCAGATTGATACGCCCCGCGACACGTTCGACGAAGGGCACCTTCATGTTGAGGCCGGGATTGGCGACGCGCCGGAACTTGCCGAATCGCTCGACCACCGCCGAGGTCTGCTGTTCGACCGTGAAGAGGGACGAGGAGACCGCGATGAGCGCCACCACCGCGATGACCCCGAGGACGATAAGACCTGCCATCACTCCGCCATTCCTTCCGCCGGCTCCCGGCTGCTCGAAGTTGGTGGCGAGTATACCCGGTGGCGACGACGGCCCGGCATCAGAGGGTGCCCGACCCGGACGGGTGGCTCAGAGCGTCGCCTGGCGATAGCGCTCAAGCAGGCGCGTGAGCTCCGCGTGAGGGTCGCGCAGCCACGCGGCCGAAAACACCCGGTGGACGTTCCAGCCCATCCGCTCGAGGGCTGCACGGCGGCCGAGTTCGCGGTCACGCGCGGCAGGCGCGCCGGAGTAGCCGGGGCCGTCGCACTCCACGGCGAGGATGAATCGCTCGCGGTCGTGCGGGTGCCGAACGGCAATGTCGACCCGGTAGCCGCCGACGCCCACGCGCGGTTCACAGTCGAGGCCCTGCGCGCGCAGCGACTGGAGCACCACATCTTCGAACGCGCTCAATGCGGCGCCGGCGGCGCTCACTGCCGGCGGCAGCGCGACGGGGCCGCGTTCGGCGTAGTCGAGGTAGTCGCGCAGCCGGAGCGTGCCGGTGGCACTCGTGCGCGCCGGGTCGATATCACCCGTACGGAGGCTGGTCACCAGTACCGTCTTCCACTTCGCGCGGGTGATGGCGACGTTCAGGCGGCGTTCGCCCTTCTCCTGCCCGAGCGGGCCGAAGTTCATGAAGAGCCGCCCGTCGGCGTCCTTGCCATAGCCGACGCTGAGGATCATGACGTCCGATTCGTCGCCCTGGACGGTCTCGAGGTTGCGGACCAGGCCACCACCCTCAACCCAGGCGCGAAGCAGGGGGTCGAGCGCGGCTGCACTCTCGAGTTGCTCGAGAATCTCCTGCTGCTGGGCAAGCGACATCGCCGTGATCGACACCTGGCGCTGGCCACTGGAAGCATCGAGTTCGGCACGGAGGAGTTCGATCGCCCGGCGAGCTTCGGACGGGTTCGCGCGGGACTTCCCCCGCCCGTACACCGCGTCCGCGACGAACTCGAAGCGCACCCCCGATTCCGGCCGGTCGCCCCAGGCGTCGGGGAACGCGATCAGGCGGCCGTCATAGAAGTAGGCGTTCGAGAACGCGATGAGCGCATCGTCGCGGGAACGGTAGTGGGCGCGCAGCATGGTCGAAGGGAGCAGCGGAGCGGCTTCGTCAAGGATGCTCTCAAACGTCACGTCGTCTTCGCTGTCGGAGATCGGGCTGATCTCCTTCGTGAAGAAGTTGGTTGGCGGCATCTGCTTCGAGTCGCCGACGATGATCGCCCGGGGCGCGAGGCCGAGCGCGACGACCATGTCGGGCGTCGGAATCATGCTCGCTTCGTCGACGATGACGGTGTCGAAGGCGTAGGAGCGGCCCTCGCCGTGGCAGAGGTACTGAGCGGCCGCGAGCGGGCTCATCAGCAGGCACGGCTTCAGCAGTTGGACCGCCTCACGGCTGTTGCCAAGCATTGTTCGGAGGGCCGGGCGGCGCTTCGCGTGGGCATACTTCACCAGTGGCGCCATGGCGCGGTGGTTCGCCGTTCGGGGCCGGCGTTCGCGGACAGTCGCGAGCACATTCGTCCGCGCCCACCCGATCATCTCGGCATCAACCCGCGCGAAGGCTTCCACGAGCCGCGCGTGCTGTTCGGGCGTCATCGCAAGGTCGCCTTGCGCGAGGCGTCGCGCCCATGCGCCGTAGACCGTCGCGGGCACGACGCTTGCGAGGCGACGGTGGTTCGCGTCATCGGCGAGCAACGCGGCGAAAGCCTCCCTCATGCCGAGCGGCTCCACCCGCGCGAGGACGTCGGCCATGGCGGTCGCTGCGCCGATGCTTGCCAGCCCGGGAGTCATCACATATGCCCACTGGCTGATCGCGGCGGATGTGGCCGTCACCGGTGCGGCCTCCCCAAACGACTCCGCACACGCTGCAAGGGCGGCACGGCCTTCGGCGAGCAAAGACTCGAGGCTGGCGGCAGTGACACCTTCGGACGCCGTTTCGCGGTATCCGGCCTCAAGGTAGTCGCGGTAATCCCCGCGCGCGGCGTAGTACCCGGGATTCAAGAAACGCAGAAATGACGCAGCCTTCTCGCGGTAGACACCGACTCCAGCCAGTGTGCGCTGAACGTCCGCCAGTTGTTCGATGGTCATCGCCGGGGCTGTCATCGACCCAGCGGCGAGCACTGGCGCGAGCAGTTCGGTCGCTCGCCGCTCAAGCGTCGCCAGGATTTCGAAGGCGGCAGTCAGCCGCGCCCTATCGGCGGGCCCACGGAGGTTCACCCACGGCGTCGCCAGCAACGCGACATCGTCCGGCGCGAAGTCGTCGAGCGCCCGGGCCGCATCAGTCACGTCGTCCAGCCAGAAACGTGACCTGTCATCGATGGCCGGGGGGTCGACGCCTTCGCGGTAGTCCGCGGCGAGGCGAATCGCTTCGCCGATAACCTCGAAGGCGTTGGTCCAGCCGCCATCGCCAAGCGGCCAGGCGATACCGTCAGCGTAGGCGTTGAGACGCGAGCGCAGTTCGCCATAGCGCCCGGGCAGGGCAGCGTCCGGGCGTGGTGGCGGCGGGCCGGAGTCCAGCGTTTCGACAATCTCCTTGATGACCTGCGCTTTGGCGTCGGCGCGGTTCGTCGCGCCTGCGTTCGAAGCGAGGTGCAGCACCGACTCGCCAAGCCCGGCCGCGCGGAGGTTGTCGAGCACGACTTCGCGGGCGACACGTTTTTCGGCCACGAAGAGGACCCGCTTACCCTGCGCCAGCAGTTCGGAGACGATGTTCGTGATGGTCTGGCTCTTCCCGGTGCCCGGCGGGCCTTCGATGACGAACGAGCCACCCCCGGCTGCCAGTGCGACCGCCTGCAGTTGGTAGGCGTCGGCGTCGACAACCGTTCGCAGTGCGCCCGGCGCCAGGCGCCGGTCGAGCGGTTCCTGCGACGGTTCGGGCGGGTCCGGGAGCGGCTCCTCGCCTGCGAGCGCGCGGAGGATGGGGTGGGCCGCCAGTTGGCTGAGGCCGCGGTCGATCTCGTCGACCATCGCCAGCTTGGCGAAAGCAAACACGTCGACCACAGGGCCATCGACTTCGACCGTCCAGCCGGGCTGCTTCGCCACGCAGTCGCGAACCTTCACGAGGAGCGCGTCGAGCATGGGGAAGGCCGGCTCGCCCTCGGCGTCTTCCAGTTCGGGCAGGCGAATGCCGTGTTGCGACGCCAGCAGGTAGGAGAGCGACGGGTTCAGTTCGGCGGGATCGTCAGCCGCAGCCTGGACGTTCACCAGCTTGTCCTGCCGGTCGAACGTGAGGTCGACCGGGGCGAGCACCAGCGGCGAGCGGAGTTGGTGACCTTCGTTGTCGACCCAGTTCAGCCAGCCAAGCGCGACAAAGAGCACCTGGATGCCCTGTTCGCGGTCGGCCAGGCGGGCGCGGTCAGCGAGGCGCTGCGCAGCCGTGAAGGCATCGAGTGTGCGCTGGTCGACCGCCGGGTCGGCGGCGTCGGGCGCGTAGTTGCGGGCAGCGAACGACAGCTGGCCATCTGTCGAGACAAAGGCTTCGTAGAGGTCTTCGGACGCTGCCGGAAGATTCAGTGAACTCTTCGTGACCCGGTAGTTGATGGCGCGGTTGCGCCGGCTGACATCGAGCAGGTCCCGCTTCCATTGCTCAGCCTTCGCACGGAACGCTTCCGAGACCACCGGCGCAGGTTCGGCGGCGGGCGTAGCGCTCGAAGGCGGCGTGTTCTCGTCGGGGTGGCGGAAGCCGAAGTCGACTCGCGGCTCGGTGTGCTCTCGGGGCATCCTTCGGAGTGTACCAACGCGCGGGCGCTACGCTCCCCCGGGAGCGGTGATGCCGGGGCGGATCGCCGCGCGAACCACCGCTCTGTAGAGTGCACCGCAATGACTCGAACTGTCCTCGCCGCCGACTTTGGCGGCACACACCTTCGCGCCGCTCTCGTCGACGAATCGGGCGCAATCCTCAGCCGTGTGGATCACGCCACACCGGAAGAAGCGACGCCGCAGAGCGTGATCGCCCGCGTGGTCGACCTGCTGGCGGAAGCTGCCGATGCCGGCTCGCCGCGGCCGTCCGCCGCCTGCATCGCCACCGCGGGGCTCATCAACGCAGATGAGGGCAAGGTCATCCTTGCGCCGAATATCCCGGGCTTCCGCAATCTCGTGCTCACGACGCCGGTGGCCGAACGGCTCGGCGCGCCGGCGTTCATCGAGAACGACGCCAGCGCGGCCGCCCTCGGTGAATTTCGCTTCGGGGCGGGCAAGGGCACGCGTCACCTCCTCCACGCCACGCTCGGGACAGGCATCGGTGGCGGCATCGTGATCGATGGCAAGCTGTACCGCGGCGCGAAGGGCCTGGCCGGCGAAATCGGCCACATCATCCTGAACCCGGCCGGACCGAAGTGTAACTGCGGCTCGCGGGGCTGCCTTGAAGCGATGGTCAGCGGAGTGGCATTCGCGGAGCGCGCGCGGCGCATCCTCGAACAGGGCAAGTCGCGCGCACTGCACGAAATCGTCGGGTACGAAGATCCTTCGGCGACGCACCTCTACATCGCCGCCAGCAAGGGTGACGCGCTCTGCGAGGCAGAGATTCGCCACGGGGGACACCTGCTCGGCCTCGGGCTGGGCAGTCTCGTGAACGTCCTGAATCCCGACGCTGTGACGCTTAGCGGTGGGCTGCTTGCGATGGGCGAGATGCTCGTCCGGCCGATGCGCGAGGCGATGTACTCACTCGCCTATGGCCCGGCCGCGGGGACGCTCATCCGGCTGAGCACGCTGGGCGAGGACGCTGGTCTCCTCGGCGCGGCCGCGGTGGCGTTCGAACGGCTGGATGGCTAACTCCGCCGGGCGCGCAGGTAGCACGCGGCCCCAAGCAGTGCGGCGCCTGCCCCCACTGCAGCCGACCACGGGGACGCCGAACCGGCGCCGGCGGCTGTGTTGCCGGCGTCCGGTGGGAGTGGCGCCGTCGGCGCGGCAGCCTTGATCGGCGTCAGGGCCAGCGGCCAGCCACCTATCTGGCCGTCGTCCCGCCACTGGTAGGCTTCGATGAACCAATCGAGCGGACACCAGTCACGCGGGAGACGGAGGGTGAGGCTGAAGCGGCCGGATGCGTCGGCCAGAATCATTGGATGGTCGAACGCCCCTGACTCATCGGGGTCGGTAGGGTAGTTCAGAAGCAGTTGCTGTCCGGGGTCGAAGTTGCTCCCGGTGACGGTGACCAGAGCCCCGCAACGCGGCGAGCCGGGAGCGATCGCGAGCGAAGGAAGCTGCGGGTCGACGCCGGTCGCGATGCGGGCTGCTTTGAGGGCGTCCGCGTACTCCGGGCTTTCCGGATCCAACCCAAGGTAGCCGGTTCCCCAACGGTAGAATTCAGGTTCGCCCGCGCCCATGTAGAGCCCGGCGACCACGAACTTCCCGAGGAACGTCTCGCCCCTGTCGAACTGCGGGCACATCACCGGCATGGCGCCAGGAACCTTCGCGATAACCTGCAGGCGCTCCCCTGCCGAAACACCTCGCATACCCTCGGTGACATCGATCCACAGGCGGAAGCCCCGATAGATGGTGTCACCCACCGCCGGGTCTTCTTCGACCGCGGTAATGCGCCCGGCGAAGACCATTGGCGACGAGGCCATCTGCTGGATGGTTGACGGGCCGGTGCAAGCGCTGGCCGGCCTCGGCGCCCACACCAGGGCGGCAACCACACCGCTCAGGAGCACAACCGCCAACGACCCAAGGGTTCCAAAAGCTGTCCTGTTCATAAGACTGTCCAACGCTGAAGCGGGCGCAAAAGTTGCCGTCGTTCCGCCCGTTATGGCATGGGTCAACACGTAGGTTACAAACCGGGGTTCTTTTTGCCCCCCGTTTACGGAGAATAGGGGATATCCCGGTCGTTCCTTCCTTTCCGTCGCACTTACCTTCGAGGTCGGTGGGAAACGGGAGGATGTGTGAACAAACTCGTCCGGATCCTCGGCGCGCTGGCCGCGTTCGGGGCTATGGGGTGGGCCGCAAGCGCGCCCTCGCACGCTGACGCAGCAGGCAGTTGTGACGTCGCCGACGCATCGATCGATGGCGAAGAGCAGGCGTTTCTCCAGCTCATCAACACGTATCGTGCGGGCAAGGGGCTCGCACCCCTCGCCATCGATGGCGCACTCAACCGTTCGGCCGCATGGATGGCGAACGACCTCGCCGGGCGTTCGAGCTTCGGCCATACCGACTCGCTCGGGCGCAGCCCCTGGGTTCGCATGCCCGATTGCGGTGTGAGTTGGCCCGGCGGCGAAAACCTCGCGGCCGGCACGGACTATTCGAGCGCCCAGACGGCGCTGAATGCATGGATCGCTTCGCCGTCGCACCGCGACGTGATGCTCACCGGGGACTTCAAGACGATCGGTATTGCGCGGGTCTTCCGGCAGGGTTCGTACTACGGCTGGTACTGGGTAACCGACTTCGGCTACGTTGCGAACGGCGCTGCGGCGGCCACGCCGGCGAACACACCAACCCCCGCGCCTGCACCAACGCTGGCGCCACCACCACCCCCGCCAATCGCACCCGCCGGAGCGCAACCCCGGCCAGTCGCTCCAGTTGCTGCACCAGCGCCGCGAACCCTGAGCCTCCCGGCCGGGCTCTCGCTGGTGACCTGGAACGGCGACTACCTGTCGCCCGACGACGTGTTTGGTCCGGCATCGAACTGGGTTTCCATGGTGTACGTGTACGACCTCGGGACCGAGCAATGGTTGCGCTGGGGCCCCGCGCTCAATCCCGAACTGAGGACGCTGACCGAGTTGCGCGACGGCGTCCAGTACTGGGTCATCGCGACCCGGGCGGTTGAGGTGGAAGTGGACTAGCGGGGTTTCCCGCGTCGCGATTTCGCGGCCTCCTGCATCCGTTTGAGGCGCTTGCTGATGGCGAGTGGCTCGACGGTCAGGAGGCCGCGTCCCTGTACGCGCATCTTCTTGCGCTTCGCGTCGAGCTTCTTCGCGCGGTCTTCCCAGCCCATCTCAGTCGTGGTGGTTCGCGTGGATGACGCCGAGGTGCTCATCGAGGTGCTCCACCATGGTGTGGAGTTCCTGCACCTTCCGGTCGAGTTCGTTCAGGCGCTCCCACTCGGGGTCCGGAAGGCGTTGGATGGCGCCGTTCGAATCATCGTGGAAGGCGACGATGTGGCCGGGAACACCGACCACGGTGGCGTTCGAGGGGACGTTCGTGACCACAACGGAGCCTGCGCCGATGCGCGCGTTCTCGCCGATTTCGATGCCGCCGATGACTTTCGCCCCGGCTCCGACAACCACGCGGTCGCGCAGCGTGGGGTGGCGCTTGATGCGCTGAGTGCTTGTACCGCCCAGCGTGACGCCCTGGTAGAGCATCACGTCGTCGCCGATTTCCGCCGTCTCGCCGATGACCACACCCATGCCGTGGTCGATGAAGAACCGCCGGCCGATGGTGGCCCCGGGGTGGATTTCGATACCCGTGACAAAGCGTGCAAAGTGCATGATTCCTCGCGGCAAGAGCGGGACACCGCGCCGGTGGAGCGCGTTTGCCGCCCTGTGCGCCAGCCGGGCATGGAATCCCGGGTAGAACAACGCGACCTCGGCCACATTGCGCGCCGCCGGGTCGCGGTCCATCGCCGCCTGCATGTCTTCGCGGATACCGGCAAGGAGGTTCACCTGACTACCTTAGCGCCTCGCACCGCGTGAACGCAGCGCCACCCTGGGGCTGGGCCGTATCATCGGCGTGTGCCGCAGCGCCGGGTCCGGACCACCTTCATCCTCTCGTGGCCCGAGCGAGCCTTCCGGGCGGTGACCGCTGCGCTGCTCGGCGGTGTCCACGAGACGGCGCAGGTCGTGCTCCCCCGGCTCGTGCGCCGGTCGCGCCTCTACGAAGTTACCGCCCGGAACATGCTGCGGATTGGCATCGAACTCATCGGTGGCGTCGAACCGGCTGTGCCGAAGGATGGTCAGCCGGCAGAGCCCGGGGCCGGGCGCGTCGCCATCAAGAAGGCCGCCGGGAATGCGGTGGAGTTCGGCTCGATTGCCGCCTTCGGATTCTCGCCGCTCTGGTTGCTTGCGGCGGCCTCCGACATCCTCAACGGCTCGAAGACCTACCTCGCCGCGCTTGAGGACGAGCTCTCGCGGGCGGGCATACTCGCCGAAGGCGCGCACTTTGGCTCTGTCGAAGACCTCCTGGGGGCGCTCGAAGGGACGACCGGAACAACCGCCGGGCTGATCGACATGCCGCCGCTCGAACTGCGCGAACTTCGCGCCTCGATCTCCGAACTCAAGAACGATGCGACGAGCCTGCCCACACCACAGGAACTGGCACAGCTATTTGACGGGCTGGTTCGAACCGCCCGTGCCGAAGGCCGGTCGCTGCTCGAAGTCTCGACCGGGGTCGGCCTCGCGTTTGTGACCGCGGCGCGCAACGTCGGCCGCGACCACCTCGTGACGCCGTACCGCGAGGACTGGCGGCCGCTCCGCGACGAGGGATTCGGCGCCTATGCCGCACGTGTGGCGATGCCCTACCGCCGCGCGATCAGCGGGCACTTCGACCCGGACCGCCGCACCTGGACGGAGCGGCTCTTTGGGGTGGCGCAAGCGCGCGACTGGCGTCGGCCATGGCGCAGGCGGGCGTGAGCTTACGGGCCGTACTCCTCGCGGCCGCCCGGTTCAGCCACCCCCGTCAACCGCGCCGGGATCCAGTCCGAGAGCAACTCATCGATGCGGTCCTTCGCCTGGATGAGCGAGTGGCCGGCTTCGGCATAGAGGACGATGCGCTTCGGTTCGAGCGCGCGCCGGTAGATGTCCTCGCTCGCTTCGTGGCTGAGGATCGTGTCGCTCATGCCATGGACAAGCAGGAGCGGCCTGTTCAGGTTCTCAACCTGGCGCGTCCCGTAGAGCTGAGGCGACATCGAGACCACGCCGCGCACCATGTCGTGCAGTTCACCCGCCTTGATGACGACCGCGCCGCCGAAACTGTGGCCCACGAGCAGCAGGTCGGTCGCGCCGATGCCCTTCATAAACGAGCAGCCAGCGAGCGCATCGAGGACGCACTCTTCGAAGTTGTTCGGCTTGCGGTACTCGACACGGAGGACGGTCACCTTCGCCGAGGAGAGCAGCAGCGGCAGCCGCGCGTAGAGACTGTCTGCCGGGCCGTCCAGGCCACCCAGCGCTCCACCGACACAGATGACCGCCGTCGTGCCGCCTTCAACCGGGTGGAGGATGCCCTCGATCGGCCCGCGCGTGGTCTCGAGGCGAACCCGTAGTGCGCCGGAATCGTCGAGCGGCTGTGCGCCCACGCCGAGCAATCGAAGGTCGAGGTCGGCTTCGGCCGGCGCTTCAGGTTCGTCCCACATGTTTCCAGGCACGTCCGTACTATACGTCGCCACCACATTCGCCGGATTCATGATTTGTGGGACAGGAAGTTCCTTTTGGCTTAGCGCCTGCTAGGATGCGTGGGAGCCTCGGGTTCGGAAGCGTACCGGCGACGGCTTTTCGATGGGAGGGACGGTCACGGTATGTGCGGAATTTCCGGCATCCTGCGCGCCGGCGGCGAACCTGTGCCTCACGGACTCGTCGATGCGATGGTGGCCACCCTGCGGCACCGCGGCCCGGACGGCGAAGGTGTCTATTTCGCGCCCGGCATCGCCTTCGGCCACACCCGCCTTGCCATCATCGACCTCACAGCCGCCTCCGATCAGCCTTTCATCGACGAGGCCGCCGGCCTCGCGCTCAGCTTCAACGGCGAGATCTACAACTACATCGAACTCCGGGACGAACTGAAGGCGCGCGGCCACTCGTTCCAGTCGGCGGGCGACACCGAAGTGCTTCTGCGAGCCTACGAAGAGTGGGGGCCCGGCTGCCTCGCGAAGCTCAACGGCATGTTCGCATTCGCACTGTGGGACAGCGGGAAGCGCACGCTCCTCCTCGCGCGCGACCGTTTCGGCGAGAAGCCGCTCTACGTGGCGCGGTCGCCGAAAGGGCTGGTGTTCGCGAGTGAGATGAAGGCGATCCTCGCGGTGCGGCCGGAGTTACGTGAGCCGAACCATCGCGCGATCTACCGCTATCTCGCGCGCGGCGACCTCGACCTCGACCACGAGAGCTTCTTCGCCGGCATCGAGAGCCTCCCCGGTGGAAGCTACCTGTTGCTCGACAGCGAAGGTCGCGGCGATGTGAAACGCTACTGGGAGCCGCACGCATGCGACGTCCCCTCGACACGCGAGGCGGCAACCGAGCGCTTCCGCGAACTGCTCTTCGACAGCGTTCGCATCCGGCTGCGCAGCGACGTGCCGGTGGGCAGCAGCCTCAGTGGCGGCATCGACTCTTCGAGCATCGTGGCGACGATCCACGCCCAGAAGGCCGCGCAGGCCGTCCACCAGAAAACGTTCAGCGCCCGGTTCCATTCGAAAGCGCACGACGAAGGCCGCTTCATCGAGGTCGTGACGAAACGCGTGGAAGCAGACGCGCACGATGTGTGGGTCGAGCCCGAGAGGTTCATCGACGAGTTCGAACTGCTGCAGCACCACCAGGAAGAGCCGATGGCGAGCGCCAGCCCGTTCGCGCAGTGGCTGGTGATGCGGCTCGCCCGGGAGAACAACACCACGGTGCTGCTCGACGGGCAGGGCGCCGACGAGGTCCTCGCGGGGTACGAGCAGGCACACGGCATGTTCCTCGCGCACTGGTTGCGGCGCGGGCGCATCGACCGGCTCGTCGGCGAACTCGGCGCATACGGGCGGCGCTACCGATCCTTCCGCGACCCGTTGCAGTTCGCCGCGTACTACTCGCTCCCGGAAGGCTTCCGCGACCGCCTGGTCGAGCGGTATTACCGGTCGGCGAGCGTGGTTTCGCCGGAACTGCACCGGGCGTTTGCGCCGGCCCATGTCGACGCGCCCAGGCCGTTCGGTGACCGGCTACGGAACGAACTCGTGCGCTGGCAGACGACCACCCAGCTGCCCGAATTCCTGCGCTACGCCGACCGGAATAGCATGGCGTTCAGTCGCGAAGTTCGGCTCCCGTTCCTCGACCACCGGCTCACGGAGTTCTGCTTCGGGTTGCCGCCCGATATGCTCCTGCGCGGCGCGACAACCAAGGTGGTTCTGCGTGAGGCGATGCGCGGGATCGTTCCCGACAAGATTCTGGACCGCAAAGACAAGCTGGCCTACGCGCCGCCTCAGCGCCAGTGGAACCACGGCCCTCTTCGCCGCTGGATCTCGACCATGCTCCAGCGGGCGGCCAGCCGCACCGAGATCTTCAGCGCGGAGGCGGTGCATACCGTCCAGGCGCGGTTCGAAGGTGGCGGTGACGACACCCTGGCGTGGCGAATCGCGAGCACCGAGGCGTGGTTCGACGCCGTCGTGGAGCGTCCGCGCGCGGGCAGCCCAGCGGCAGCGGAACACAGCGCAATTAGCTGGTAACCTCGCATGTTGCAGGCCACGCGGGCGAGTCGAACATGATTCGGGTTCCGCCCCGGCCAACACATTGAGAGGAACTCAACAGATGGCAATTTCATTCGAAGGCCAGGTTGCCCTGGTCACCGGAGCCGGCGCCGGACTCGGCCGCGCCTACGCGCTCGACCTCGCCGCGCGCGGCGCAAAGGTAGTCGTGAACGACCTCGGCGGCGACCCGCACGGCCAGGGCGAGAACCGCGCGGCCGCCCAGAAGGTTGTCGACGAGATCAAGGCTGCCGGTGGCGAAGCCACCCCGAACTACAACTCGGTCGCCGACTACGACGGCGGGTACAACATGGTGAAGACCGCCATCGACACCTACGGCCGCCTCGACGTGGTCATCTGCAACGCCGGCATCCTGCGTGACATCGCCTTCCACAACATGAGCGAAGACGACTGGGACAAGGTGTTCGCGGTCCACATCAAGGGTTCGTTCAC
>CAYYDX010000048.1:20946-24913 GCA_964470735.1 uncultured Anaerolineaceae bacterium | reverse complement strand
CCCCGACCAAAGGCTCCAAAGACCCGTGTGCTACCGTTACACCACTCGGCAGTGGCTGCTTCTGGCGGATGGCGCGGGTGAATGCGCCCGGCGTCAAACGCCTCTCCGCGTTGGTGCCGAAGGTGGGAGTCGAACCCACACGGGTTTTAGCCCAGCGGTGTTTGAGACCGCCGCGTCTGCCATTCCGCCACTTCGGCCCGAAGCTCCAATAATACGTGGTTCTGCGGTCCCGGTCGCTCTCGTGTCTCTTTTGGCCCCCCGGGCTACCCGCAGGCGGCCTCGATGAGTTGTGCCTCGACCTTCAGTCTCCATGCCGCGTCTGCGGCGCGCGCGAGTTCGGCCGCCACCTCCGGGAGGAAGCTCCGCACACGTTCGTTGCCTTCGAGGAAGTGCGCGGCCCATGCCCAAACACCCACGACACGGCTCTGCCACCATAGTTGAAGGCCGAGCCTGCATTCATCTTCGTCGAGTTGGACAAAGCTGCGGTAGCCGGTGATGTACGGCGTCATTCCGGCTGTCCCGAGCAACTTCGAAAACGCCAACGAGCGGATCAACTCCCAGATGCGCGGGTTGGGCCCGAACAGTTCCCAGTCGACGATTGCCACGACGTCTTCACCGGACCAGATCACCTGGTGGTCGTGAAAGTCGCCGTGAAGCAACTGGCACGGCAGACCGGCAAAGTCTGCCGGCGACCGAACATCGAGTGCGCCCAGCATCTCCTGCTGGCGCTCAACTGCGGCGAGCATCCATGAGCCGGCGCTCTCCTGCCGGGCCACTGCAAGGATTCGGTCGAGTAGAGCGGCCGATTCACTCTTGTCCCACCGCATGGACAACTCTGCGTGTGAACTGTCCGGATGTGTCGCAAGAACCGCCTGGGTTGCTCCGTGGACGGCGCCGAGTGTTTCGAGTTGGCGCCCGGAGAGACCCCCTCGCAGGCCGACAACCCCTTCGACCCACGGAAACACTGACCAGTTGCCACCCGCGATCGATAACACGGTCTCGTCCGTCTCGGTTTTGAACGGGACTGGCGCCGGGATCCGGCGCTCGGCGAGCCACCCGGCCAGGCGGTGCTCCTCCCGGATGCGTGCCCCGCTCACGTCGTCGCGATGCCGTCGCACGAACAGGCGCCCGCCATCGGACTCGATGCCGAAGTTCCAGTTCAGCGACCCGCCGGTCACCGGTTCCGGGTCACCATAGGGCCAGTAGCCCAGCCTCCCGATGACATCGGGGACGGCGTCCGCAAAATCTGCGTGAGATGGCACTACCCGGCTGCCCTCACCTGCTCGGTGAGCAGTTCGAGCACGCGTTGGCTGATCTGGACCATCACCTGTACGCGAGTCCCCGGGAACACATGTTCCTCGGTGATGGTTCCCGTGGGCCCCGCGAGGGCAATGGCAACGGAGCCAACGGGCTTGGGTGAGCGACGACTTCCTTGAGGGCCTGCGATCCCGCTTTCGGCCACTGCCCAGGCCGGTCCCATCGCGCGCTTCAGCCCTTCGGCGGTGGCAGCGACCCATTGGGGACTCACGGCGCCATGAGTGCGCGCGATTTCCCGGTCGAGTCCGAGTTGTTCCCAGCGCTGTGCGCCGGCGTACGGCACCAGGCCGCCGTCGAACCAGCGCGACGCGGCAGGAACACTGAGCATACGCGCGCAAATGAGACCCCCGGCAGTGGTCTCTGAGACGGCGACTTTCTCGCCACGAGCGACGAGCAGTTCTCCGAGGTTGTAGGCGAGTTCATCGTTCTCAAGCGGATACATGGCCGGATTCTACCCCGGCCGACAGAAGCGGTTGCGGCCGCAAATCCTACGCCTCGCTGATGGGCGCCCAGGGCCGGTTACGGGCTCGAATCGACATTCCGTGCCCTCGACTCGACAATTGCAGCGTGCCCGCCACCATCTGCGTGGAGTGCAAAGATGCCATTGGCAGCCAGAGTGCCCTGATCTGCGCTGACTGTGGCGGACTCTTTCATTTCCCCGATGCCCGGATCAATGAAGTGGGCAGGGCCTGTGGAGTTCACGTGATCGGATTCCGGAGTCTGCTTGGACGCGACGTTGTGCCGCTCTGCCTGCGCTGTGACATGGCCTTCCGCCTGCGCTACGGAGTGCCATCGTGAGCGGCCGCACGCGCCGCAAGCGCGGTTCCAGCGCGTCAGCCGTGGCAACGCCGCCAAATCCAGCGTTGGCCGCGCATCAACCTCCACCGATGCCCGTGTGGCGATGGAGAACCTTCCCGGTGTTCATGGCGTTCGCCGTCGGCGGATTCCTCGGCCTCTACATGGGTATCCTGGCTGGCGCCACTGGCGGCGACTCGACCTTCACGCTGGCCGTCTTCGTTTTCTGGGCGCTGCTGCTCGGGTTCGGGCTCTCCCGGCTCGTTTCCACATGGATGATCAGCCGCGGGTGGAGCAGGACACGAACGGCGCGGAAGAAGAAGTAGCAACACGAAGGGCTGCCAGCTGGCAGCCCTTCGTGGTTGTGGACCGGGAGTGCCGGGGACTACGCCGTCTCGCCACCTTCGAACCTGGCAACTGATGCCGTAAGTTCGTGAGCAAGGGCACGCATGCGCCTGGCGGTGTGCGCGAGCTCGTCCGACTGTGCACGGAGTTCCTGCGTCGAGGCTGACACCTCTTCGGCGGAAGCAGAGGTCTCTTCGCTGGTGGCCGAAACCTGCAGAATCGCATCGCTTACCCGTCCCGTCCCAGCCGTCAGCCGTGCAGCGCCTTCAACCGTCAGTTGGGTGCGGGTTGCGACCTGTTCCGAGGCATCAACGATGTGCTGCGCTCCACCCGCGAGGTCTTGCACATCGGAGGCGATGGCCTGCATCTGAGTAGCCGACTGCTGGACACTCTGGATGATCGCATCGAGCGCCCGACCCGCCTCGTTGGTGATGGAGCGACCCTGCTGGACATCCTGCACGCCAGCCCTCATTGCCTTCACTGCTTCGTCGGTTCCCGCCTGGACGGCTGCGATGAGCTCGGCAATCTCCCTGGTGGAACCGCTTGAGCGCTCGGCGAGGGAACGGACGTTTTCGGCAACAACGGCGAATCCCCGCCCTTGCTCGCCGGCACGTGCTGCTTCGATCGCAGCATTCAGCGCGAGCAGATTGGTCTGTGCGGCGATCTCATCGATCGCTCGGACAATGTTGCCAATCTGTTCGCCATACTCACCAAGCTGGTCGACGGTCGCCGAGGCGCGTTCGACAGCAGCCGCAATCGACTCCATCGACAGGACAGCCTGGGCTACCGCCTGCTGGCCTTGCTGCGCGGCCGTGCGAGACTCCTCCGCTGCTGCAACGACCTGTCCGGATGCCGAAGCGACCGAGAGAATACGTTCGCCCATTGCCGCCGCTTCGGACCGGGACTCATTGACCGAGACGAGGCTCTCACTTGCGGCGCCGGTGACAGACGACGAAACGTCGGCCAGCCCTCCGACCTCCGTGGCGGACTCTTGCGACAGTCCGCTGAGCGCAACAGCCGACCGTGTGACGTCCTCCATGGCCTCGGAAATCTGGCCAGTTGCCTGCGAGAGCTGCGAGGACGCCTCTTGCAGTTCGTCTGCGACACCGAGTATCGACACACTCTGTGTCTTGACTCCGTTCACCACGCTCTCGATTTCGGCAAACGTGCGATTGAGCGCGTTCCCGAGTTGGTCGCTTTCCCCGCGCGGGGTCACAGTCGCCCCAAGGTCACCGGCGGCAAGCCGCTCGGTCGCAGTCACCATCTCAGTGAAGTAACCCTGCATGTCCCGGAACGACGCGGCGACAGCGCCGATTTCATCGCGCGAATCATCCGTCGCCTTCGCGGCCGAGATATTGCCGGTCGCCAGCGTCTGAGCCGCGACTGCGAGTCGCTTCGCCCGTCGCCCCAGAGACAGCGCCACTGCCGCCGAACTCGCAGCCACGATCAGCGCGCCCACCAGGACGAAGACCGTCGACTGCTTGAGCGAGCTGTTCCGCGCCTCGTTCGC
>CAYYDX010000048.1:0-20936 GCA_964470735.1 uncultured Anaerolineaceae bacterium | reverse complement strand
CGCTTCGCCCGGAGTCATGCGGGCCAGGAGGGACCAACCGAGCTGGTCGCCGATCTCTCCTCTTGCGGGAACGATTGCTGCCCGCCACGCGGCACCATCGGGGTCGGAGTAGTCCAGGACACTCGCCTGGCGCGACGACACGGCCGGACCAAGGTCTTCGGACAGCGGCTTGCCGAAGAGGTCGGCCTTGGGGTGATAGAGAACCTTGCCGTCAGCGTCGACGAGGACGATATTGCCGGTCTTTCCGAACGTCGCGGACTTCAGTTGATCGAAGATTGACGTGACGTCGATGGTGGTGCGCAGGACCCCGACCACTTCGCTTCCGCGACGGATAGGGAGGCCGATATTCATGCCCCATTTGCCGGTGCTGTCATCAAACTCCGCGGGCTGAACCGAGACCGCACCCTGGCCCCCGCCATAGGCCTTCTTCCACCAGTCCTCATCACCCTGCCAGTAGTCGGATGTGGTATCGGTCTGGGCAATATTGCGCCCGTACCGGTCGGTCACAAACACCTCGATATGCTGAGGATTTCGTTCCTGGAATGCCTTTATCGTAGCTGCTGCATCGCTGGCAGCCGCCTTCTCATACAGCGCCTCAGCTTCACCACCGGGACCTCCCTTGCGCCATGCCGCCCACTGCTCGTCGGTCGCCTTGATAGCCGCCTCGCTTGTTGTCTGATTGCTACTCGCAAAAGCGAGCTCCTGGAACTGTTCTCCGAGCGTGAGCGCGCCAGCGCGATCGGCTTCGGCCTGGATGTAGGCGAGTGCCTTCTGCATCGCAAGGTCTGCCTGGCCGTCGAGGATTCCGGCAGTG
Source organism: uncultured Anaerolineaceae bacterium (assembly GCA_964470735.1). GTDB lineage: Bacteria > Chloroflexota > Dehalococcoidia > Tepidiformales > Tepidiformaceae > Amarobacter. The sequence continues at coordinate 20,122 of CAYYDX010000048.1, read as the reverse complement.
CTATCCCTGGCCTCCGACGAGATAATGCGACTCATTCCAACCAGGATTGCCACTGACATCACCAGCAGCGACCCAAGAGTCACCACCAGGAATTTGGTCACGATCGACCGGTCACGCCACAACGTCACGGGCCCTCACCTCTGATATCTAATCTCATCTAAGGGTCGGGCGAGTCACTCTTTCGTCGCATTGGTGAAACCCCTCGCTATGGTCTCCAGATGCCCGGCACAGGGTGTTCAGATTTGCGCGACCCGACTTCGTGTCGCCTTGACACGAACTCCTGAAGCTGCCAACGTAGGGTCACAGAGTTAGTGTATGTATGACACTAAGTGAGGAGGCAGCAATGGCAGTCCTGACCCCGGAGGCAACGAGCTACGCCGAACAGCTCGTGCACTACACCGACCCGACCACCTGCCCGGCCGATGCGCTCATCCCCGTACCACTCGCCGACGAACCCGCGTTCGTGGCCTGGCAGCAAGACATTCCGCGCGAGTACCTCAAGATGTCGCCCGAGGAACTGGACCGGCGAATCGCCTATGCACGGGCCCAGCTGGGGACGAAGCTCACTATCCTCGGCCACCACTACCAGCGCGAAGAGGTCATCACGTACGCCGACTTCGTGGGTGACAGCTTCCTCCTCGCCCAGAAAGCCCAACAGCAGAAGGGACTCGAGTACATCCTCTTCTGCGGCGTCCACTTTATGGCCGAATCGGCTGACGTCCTGACCGACGAGAGCGTGAAAGTCATCCTGCCGAACATGGCTGCGGGCTGCTCGATGGCCGACATGGCAGACCCCGACGACGTCTACCAGGCATGGGACGAGATCCATGAAATGCTCGGCGACGGTGCGAGTGTCGTACCGGTGACCTACATGAACAGCGCCGCCAACCTCAAGGCGTTCGTCGGCGAGCGTGGCGGACTCGTCTGCACCTCGAGCAACGCCCCCCGGGCGCTGAAGTACGCGTTCGAACGTGGCGACAAGGTGCTGTTCTTCCCGGACCAGCATCTCGGACGCAACACCGGCTTTGACATGGGTATCCCACTCGATGAGATGGTGCTCTGGAATTTCCGCATGCCGAACGGCGGGACGACCGCTGAGCAGATCAAGAAGGCCAGGGTCATCCTCTGGCAGGGCCATTGCAGCACACACCAGCGCTTCTCGGTCGAACAGATTGAAAAGGCACGTCGCGAATACCCGAACGTGAAGGTCATCGTCCACCCTGAGTGCCGCTGGGAAGTTGTTCAGGCGGCCGACCTTAACGGCTCAACCGAGAAGATCACGCGGACCATCACCGAGTCGCCGGCCGGCTCGGTCTGGGCCGTCGGCACCGAAATCAACCTTGTCAATCGCCTCCAGGTGCAGAACCCCGATAAGAAGGTGTTCTGCCTCGACCCGGTCATCTGCCCATGCAGCACCATGTACCGGATCCACCCGGCGTACATCGCATGGGTGCTCGAATCCCTCCTCCAGGGCGTCGTGGTCAACCAGGTCAAGGTCGACGCAGAGACCAGGAAGTGGTCGCTGGTCGCGTTGGAGCGAATGCTGGCGCTGCCGTAACGCTTTCGGGTGTGGCTGGACGCCTCGGAGCGCAAGGCTCGGTTTGCAGTGGGCGAGTCGCGAGGTCCGGCAGTACGACCATGAACGGGCTCTTCACGTTGAGGAGCCCGTTTCCGTGTCGGGCAAGTCCCCTCGTGCCCGGAATGGGAGGGTACACGGTAAACTGGTCGGCGCCGACGGTATTGGCCTGAGGCAATCCACAACGACAGGAACCCCAACTCATGGGTCTTCGCACACCCCAGCAGTACATCGATTCCCTTCGCGATGAGCGCACCGTTTTCTACCGCGGCGAAAAGGTTGCCGACGTCACCACACACGCGGTGATCCAAAAGGCCGTGCACCACGCCGCGCTTGACTTCGAAATGGCTGAAGAGCCCAAGTACCGCGACCTCGCCGTGGTCAAGGACTCGGCTGGCGACTACTCGCGGTACTACAAGTTACCTGCTTCCACCGATGACCTGTTGAAGCGCTCACAACTCATCGAAGCGGCCACGGCGCTCGGTAAGACCCTCGTCGTCCTGGTGAAGGAGATTGGCACGGACGCGCTCTTCGCGCTGCACCGGGTCTCACGCCAGGTCGACCGCAAGTACGAAACGGAGTACCTCCAGCGCGTCCAGGCGTTTTACAAGCACTGCCGCGACAACGACCTCGCGCTGTCCGTCGCGCAGACCGACGTGAAAGGTGACCGCTCCGCAGGACCCCTGAGCCAGCCGGACCCGGATATGTACACCCGAATCGTCGAACGGCGACCCGATGGGATTGTGGTTCGCGGCGCGAAGATCCATACCTCCTGCACCACGAACGTCAACGAACTGATCGTCCTTCCCACAAGGGCGCTGTCCGAGGCCGACAAAGACTATGCGGTCTCGTTCGCAATCCCGGTGAACACGCCAGGCCTCAAACTCATCGCCAGCCCGTACGGCGGCAGCCCCAAGGCGGAGTTCGATGCACCTCTGAGCGCCGACCGGAAGATGATGGAGACGATCACCATCTTCGACGACGTCTTCGTGCCCTGGGACCGCGTGTTCCTGGCGGGGGAACATGACTTCGCCGGGGCACTGGCGCTCGGATTTGTCGAGTACCACCGGTTCACCGCGGTGTCTTACAAGCTCCCGCTCGTCGACGCCCTGATCGGCTCCGCACTGCTGATGGCTGACCTGAACGGCATTTCGAAGGCTGCCCACGTCCGGGACAAGCTCATCTGGCTCATCAGCTATGCCGAAACCCTGCGTGCGCTGACCGAAATGGCCGCAATCCGCGGCGCCGCAGACGCTGACGGTATTTTCGCGCCCGATGCCCTGACCACCAACATGGCCAAGTATCACTTCGCCCACCACTACCATGAGGCGCTGCAGCACGTGCAGGACATCGCCGGCGGAATGCTGGTCACCGGGCCCGGCGTCGAGGACTTCGCGTCACCCGAAACCGGCGACCTGCTGCGGAAGTACCTCGGCGGCCGCGCTGGCATCGACGGTGAGGTGCGCACGCGCGCCATGAACATGGTCTCTGATCTGACGACCGGCGACTTCGGCGGCTACCACGCCGTCCTCGCCATCCACGCCGAGGGCTCGCTCGAAGCGGAGAAACTCATGATCTCCCGCGCCTACGACGCGAGACGAACACTCGAGTACGCCAAAGAGCTCGCCGGGATTTAGGAGTCACTCTATGTCTGACAAAGCAACCGCGATCCACGAACTTGAAGAGGGTTACCGGCAGTTCCGCACGCCCCTCGAACCACTCGCGGACGCCGATTTCGACGAGGTCTGGCTCGGCACCTGGAATCTCTCCCAGCTGCTTGCCCACATGGCCGGCTGGTATCGCGAAATGGCGGGCGCCTTCGGGCGCGTGGCCGCTGGCGAACGCCCGGCCCCGGCAGGAGTCGACTACAGCGAACCGGACGCCTGGAACGCTCGCTTCGCAGCACAGGCCAAGCCCGGCCGGGCCGCACTTGGTGACTTCGACGACGCCTACGCGACCTACCTCAACGCTGCCAACGGCCTGGCCGACGACTTCTACGGCGTTGACCCGGAAAAAGGGCGGCCGCGCATCGGTAACCGGCTCCTGCAGGCTTCGGGCACGGGACACTTCGAGGAGCACCAGGGCGAACTCGAAGAGTGGCTGAAGGCCCGCCACCGCTGAGGAGCGCCCGGTGGAGATGCCGCTGTTTCCGCTTCGGACGGTGCTCTTCCCGGGCATGCCGCTCCCGCTGCGCATCTTCGAAGAGCGCTACCGTGTCATGGTTCGCGAACTCCTCGAGACGGGGAGTGAGTTCGGCGTCCTCTTGATCCGTGAAGGCAATGAGGTGGGCGGTGGGGCGCGACCTTACGAGGTCGGCACACTCGCTCGCATCGAAGAATCGGTCGAGACGCCAGATGGCCGGTACATGCTCGACACACGCGGAACGCGCCGGTTCCGGCTCCGCCGGATGCTCGCGCCGCGTCCCTATCCGTTCGGCGACATCGACGTACTAGACGATTTGGATGAACCAGTGACGATCCCGCTCCGCCATGCGCTGGAGACAGTTCGCACAACATTCCCGCTGTACTTCCGACTGGCTCTCTCCCTCACAGACCAGTGGGCGCAAGGCCTGAGGCTCCCAGAATCGCCGCATGCCCTCGTCAATTTCCTCGGTCCGTGGCTCCAGATCGAAGAGGAGTCGAAGCAGCGCCTTCTCGAACTCGAATCGGCGCCAGACCGGGTCGCTCATCTGGCCGAACTCCTCGACGACCTCGTTCAACGCACCCGCGACCAGGTGGATGAACACCGCAGGGGGAAGTTCAACGCGATCGGCTCCGCGAACTGACCGAGCCAGGCTGGCGTGGCCGACGGCGTCTCCATTCGCCCTGTAGGATTGCGATACCTACCTCGCTCCCGGAGAACACCGTTGGAAGTCACACCGGAATTGGCCGGCTTCGACCCTGCCCGCATCAATCGGATCACCCGGCACCTGTCGGAAAACTATGTAGAGCCGCGAAAGATCGCGGGCTGCCAGACGCTCGTGGCTCGTCACGGTACGGTCGCGTACTTCAGTACGCTCGGCAGCAGCGACCTCGAAGGCTCGCGACCACTACGGGATGACTCAATCTTCCGCATCTACTCGATGACCAAGCCCATCACGTCCGTCGCCCTGATGACCCTCTACGAGCAGGGGTATTTTCAGCTCAACGACCCGGTTTCGAGGTATCTCCCGTCGTGGAAGAACCAACAGGTATGGGTGTCCGGGGATGCCGACAGCCCGGAACTGAAGAGCCCCGACCAGCCAATGACGTTCCGGCACGTGCTCAGCCACACAGGTGGACTCACGTATGGCGCGACGAACCACCCGGTCGACAAGCTGTTTCGCCGGGAGGGCGTCAACCGCGATCGGAACGAAACGCTCTCAACCTTCATCGACCGGCTCGGGCGCGTCCCGCTTCGCTACGAACCGGGCTCTCGCTGGATGTACTCGGTGTCGACCGATGTGTGCGGGGCACTCGTGGAGGCGATCTCCGGCAAACCGTTCGATGAATATCTCGACGAAGTCATTTTTCGGCCGCTGGGCATGAGCGATACATCGTTCTGGGTATCGCCGGAGAAGCGCGAACGCTTTACATCGAACTATCAGCGGGAGCCGGACCGTTCACTCAGGCTCCTCGACGATGCACAGGGCGACAGCGCGTACTACACCCCGCCGAAGTTCTTCTCCGGAGGCGGCGGCCTCACAAGCACTACAGCCGACTACCTCCGCTTCTGCGAAATGCTGCGGCGGGGTGGCGAACTCGACGGGGAGCGCATCCTCGGTCCGCGCACGCTCGAAATCATGCACAAGAACCACCTCGCCGGCGGCAAAGACCTGACACAGATGGCGATCGGCGCGTTCAGCGAAACCGCCTATGAAGGCGTTGGCTTTGGCCTCGGCTTCGCAACAACCCTGGGCGAAGTCGAATCGGGTAGCCTCGGGGCAGGTGACTACTACTGGGGCGGCGCCGCGAGCACTATCTTCTGGGTCGACCCTAAAGAGGACCTTGTGTGCATCTTCATGACGCAACTCATGCCGTCCTCAACATTCAACTTCCGCGGGCAACTCAAGAGCATCATTTACTCGGCCATCGTGGACTAACGGCCCTCGCTGAGTACGAGAAAGGCGTCGCAAATGCGACGCCTTTCTCGTGAACCTGTATTCCTGTACTCAGAGTGACGCTTGCGCTCCCATAGCCCGGGGGCTGGCCGACTCCAACCGAGGGGCCCAGAGACCGGCAGCCAGGGACAGGAGTCCAACGACCACCAGCGCGGACTGATACGTGTTGTGGAGCCCCAGCCCCCCTGCGACGAGCAGCACGAGGCCAGCGGCAACAAGTGGCGCCCCAGTCCGCAATGCCCTGACCATGGCATACACCAGGGCCCCGGCAGCGGCTGCATAGAAGACCGACGGGAGCGTCCCCGAAAGGCCGACGTTCCAGAGGAGCAGGAACCGCGATGTGGACCCGTTGCCGAGCATTCCGCCGAACACCACAAGGACCGTAATCACCGCAGCCCCTCCCGCAACCCGATCGCGGGAGCGGTCGACGATGAGCGGGGTCGTGCAGGCGAACGCAACAGCAACGACTTCTGCTCCGTCGAGCAGCGCTCGTGAACCGCCCAGGCCGATACCGCTGTCGCTGGCCATGTCGATGGTGTACAGCGCGCTCAACGCGAACGCGACCGTGAAAGCGACGATTGGCACTCCCGCAGCCGCGCGATTACTGGCCACCAGCGCCAGGGCGAGTGCCACCACCGCGGCCACGGTCATCGCGTCCATGGTCACGCTCGAAACCACGTGGGCGTCGACGAGGGGCCACGGAATGGTGAAGACCGCCAGCCCGAACGCCGCAAGGTGACGCTGGGGGTGCCCGCCACGATAGAGGGTCACCACGAGGGCGATCGCCGCCGGCAAGAGCAGACACAACGTCACGAAGTAAGCGAACTCTCCGCCCCGGGTGAGCAGTTCGTACGGCCTTCGCATCGCCTCGATACCGGGAATATGGATGGCGGTGCGGGTGAACGTGCGCAGGATGGCAAGCTCGACCGTGGCGGCAATCGCCAGCGACCAGACGAGCGGGTTGACGTTCGGCAGCCCGCCCGTACCAGCAGCCCGGCGAATGTGAATGGCCATCTCGTCAGCTTCCGCTTTCCCGGTAGCCGTAGACCGCGAGCCCACCGCCGATGATCACCAGACCGACACCGAGGCCGACCGCGAACAGGATGGTGCGTGTGTTGTCTCCACCACCACTAGCCACCGGTGCGCCCGAGATACCGAGTGTCACGAACTGGGAGACGGCCTTCTTGCCGTTCCGTTCGTCCTGGCTCCCATCCCAGACCGCGAACGCCATGTCCATCTGCGTACTGGCGGCGAAGAGCGCGTGGCCGGGCCGGCCAGTATCGAACGTGCGCTGGAAGACAACAGCCCAGCCGTCGGCCGTGCGCTTACCCTGGCCCTGCACTTCCTGGAAATCCAACGTCTGCAGCTCACCGAAAGCCTTCGAATACAGTGACTGAACCGGCCCGCGCTCCGTGTGCGCGAACGGGTTGTTCGCCGCGCGCGCCGTGTAGAACGTGTCATCGGTGTACGGGTACATATCGACGGAGGCATTGGCGTAGTAGACGTTCGGGTCTTTCACCCCGGCGTTCGAGTCGGCGCGCCACTGCCAGATGTTGACCGCGGAGTCGGCCTGTCCCATGCAGATCGAAGGCACGGCGGCGGTCGCGCTCTGCGGGAACTCCAGCGCTACCGCGTCGGCGAAGTTTTCCACCTTCGTGGTGTTCGAATCATCCGTCGAGTCGGGCCAGGACACCCGGATGTAGAGCTGACTGTTGTAGTGGAGTGCCTGTGCCCGGACCGTCTGGACCGAACCACCGGCGACGTAGCTCCCTGCCTGAGCAGTCAGCGGAATGTTGACGCCGGTAGCGTCCTTCCAGATGGCAGCCTCAGGGTCGATGCCTGGGTCGTCCGGCGCCTCGTAGGCGGTCAGCGACAGGGTCTGCGAGACGGCCGGATTGGTGTTCGTCGCCTGCAGCAGCGCTGCCACCACGAATGCGGCGGCGAGTCCGGCGGTCAGTTTCCGATGACGGCGGATCGCGTTGAGTACGTTCATCACATCACCACAAGTTCTTGCATTGGGACGAAACTCGCTTCCCCGGCGAACTCCGGCCCGTGGCTGGCGGGGGCAAGCCATTGCGCTGGCTTGCCGTCCACTTCTTCGGGGCTGACCTTGAGGACGCCCTGTTCCAATCCGACCCACGCATCGAGCGTTGTCCCGGCGACTGCGTAGAACCCCCCAACGGGCGCAACGCCGGCGAGCCGCCGGCCGACAACTCCGCCCCACTTGCCGAGGTGCTCTTCGAAGAACAAGCGCTGTGCCTTGCGCACCTGGGAGACGCGCGGACGCCCGGAGTGTTCCAGTGCGTAGGCTTCCTTCCGGCAGAGGTAGCTCATGAATTCGAGCTCGACGGCAAGGTCGTCGGGCCGGCTGTCACTCCCGGAAGAGTCCACGCCAAACGCACGGTAGAACCCGGCCACATCGGCCATCCGCAGCGTTTGCTGCTGGGCGTCGGCGCCGAAGTAAGCGGTCTCGAAGAGCGGACAGTCCGGGGATGTATTGAGCGAGAGCGCGCCCGTGTACTCGTCCTGCAGGCGCTCGACGTTCAGTTCCCGGACCAGCGCCGAGAGCCGGACGATCGGCATCCAGCCACCGTTCGTGAGCACCAGGCGCGCGAGGTTCTGCAAGTCGGTGAAGCGGTCGTCGCCGGGGTAGGCAAACGACTGCGCCAGCACGTCATAGACAATGGCCCGGGCGAGAGCAGTGTCCCGTTCGATTGCCCTGTCATTGGTGTCCATCAACCCCTCCTTAGATGGTGTTCATGGCGAAGCGGTCGGGCCGCTCGATGATTGGCTCATCGACGGAGACCCGGACAATCTCCTTGCCGGTGCTGCTGTAGCCGATGACGGTGTCGTTGAAGAGCTCCCGCTTCTGGCCAGCAATGGTGAGTTCGGCCGTCTTTGGCCCTTCGACGAACTTGTAGGAGAAGACGATCTCCTGGGTCGCACGGAACAGCTGGAGCACTGCCAGCGTCTCGCGGCTGGGGTTCGTGTAGGCGTCGATGGCAGCCTGCACGCCGGGTCCGAACATCTGCTCGAGGTAGGCGCGGGGCACCCAGCGGGGCGGGATGTAGTACACATTCGGCTGGGTTCCGAACTGCGGATACAACGGCAGCGCCACCTTCGCCACGTGCACCAGGTAGTACAGCGGGTTCTGGCGGTCTTCGAGCCACTGCCCATCCGGACCGACGTTCACGAGACCCTGCAGACGAATCTTGCCAATGCACGCCGTCATGCAACGTGTCTCCATCGGCAGCCCTTCGGTCAGGGGATCGGAGCCTTCGACGCGGGGGTAGCAACCAATGCACTTCTCGGACGTACGGGTGCTTGGCCGGTACATCGCCTTCTTGTAGGGGCAGGCCTCCACGCACTTGCGGTACCCGCGGCAGCGGTTCTGGTCGATGAGGACGATGCCGTCCTCTTCGCGCTTGTAGGCGGCGTTTCGGGGGCATGCGGCCACACACGCGGGGTAGGTGCAGTGGTTGCAGATGCGCTGAAGGTAGAAGAACCAGCCGGCGTGCTCCGGGAGCATCGCCCCTTCCTTCGAGTACTTGGTGGCCGTGTCCTCGAAGATGTTCGGCGCCTTCCACTCGTCTTCGTTCGGGATGTAGCCCGTCGCCATCTGGTTGATGCCATCGGCCGTTTCGAAGATGGTCTTGCCTTCGAACGTCCCGTAGGGGCCCTTCTTGGCGTCAGTGACGGTGGGGTTCCACGTCTGCTTTCCGGGGTTCGCCTGCTCCTGAAGGTCCAGGATCTTGGTATCCCAGTGTTGCGGGTAGCCGCCGAAGGGTTTGGTCTCGACGTTGTTCCACCACATCAACTCCTGGCCGGGCGAGAACGTCCAGGTCGACTTGCACGCCATGGTGCACGTCTGGCAGGCGATGCAGCGGTTGATGTTGAACACCGCGGCGAACTGGCGCTTCTGCTTTCCAGTTTCGAACCGGTACTCCATGTTCCGGCCAAGATGCCAGTTGTAGACGTTAGGCATGGCGCACCTCCGGGACAGTTGTGCCGTAAATGTCATCGGCGATGGCGTGGATGAACGGTTCGCCGCGGCGTTCGAGAATCGAGTGCGTTCCCTTGAACTGCGGCGCACGGAACATCCGCATAATCCGGTCGCGGGGCATGCCCATCAGCGCGTACTCCTCGATGAAGCAGCGGGCCATCGCTTCATCCGGGTCGGTGCCGGGTTCCGCCTCGTAGCGGACTCCGACGAACTCATACGGGTCATCGGATTCGAATTCCTTATCGGCCAGGGAGACCATCTCAGGACCTCCTGACGGTGGTGAGTCCGCCACCGAGGTACTTCTTCATGAGGGCACTTTCAGCACCGGGCGACATACCCACTGTGCCTGGCGCCCAGGCGCCGGTGCCGCCGATCCCGCCGGGCTCGGCCTTGGTGATCTTTACCAGCGTCTCCTTCGGAACGGTGTTGATGCCGTGGTTATCGGCCTCGCCACCGAAGAGGAACGACTGGTTGATCTTCGCCTTGTGGAACAGCGTGTCAGTCTGGTGCATGGGCATCGACCAGTCTTTCGTCACGCTCTGGTGTGAGCCGTAGCGGAAGTTCGACTGGTAGCCCGTATCGGCCGAGACGGCCCGACCATCGGCGCGGGTCTCATGCCCCTTCACGGTCTTGGGTGTGGAGCCGAACCCGCCGTGCTTGGTCATCACGACCCCACGCGGGTAGGCCGGATTGAACCGGACCCGGAGCATAAGACGGGCGACGTGGTACTTGTCAGCGTTCTCTGGCTTGTCCCAGCCAATAAACGGTCGGTCGGCGGGATTCGCATCAACCCACACGTAGTCACCATCGGCGAGACCAAGTGCAGCAGCATCCTCCGGGTTCATATGGAGTTGCTGGTCACCGACGCTCGCGAGGCGTTTATCCGCGCGGTACGGGTCGGAGAAGTTGTTCGACCAGAGGTTCATCCAGTCGGTCACCGACCAGGAGGAGTGGACAGAATGCCGTGTCTTCGGCGTGAGGAAGTAGAAGTTGAACCCGGCTTCCCAGAGCGGGTTCTTGGTCGCCTTCGTCTGGGCCCAGGTCTTCTTGATGTTGCGAACGGTCCGCTTCTCGGGATCCATCTCCGACTCAGGAATGCCGAAGTCGTTCGGCCGGATGAGAGGGTTCGAGCTCACGATGACGTTCGGAAGGTACGGAGTCGCTTCCGGCCCCTCGCGGTGAACGATGAAGTTCTCGCCGTAATCAATCGCTTCCGGGATGTCGCAGTACGAGTTCATCCGACCTGTGTCGGTGTGGAACGGCATGTTGTCGTGAACCTGCTCCCAGTACGGGATCCGCGGGTAGGTCCGGAACATCATCAGCGCCGACCCGGGTTCGCCGTACTTGCCGTCCATCACATCCTTCACTGTGTAGCCGTTCGTCGTGCCCGAAGCGTCAAGCAGACGCTGCAGATACACATCGGTCCGGCCTTCGAGTGCAAACTTCCAGTAATCGGCGAACCGCTTGTCACCGGTCAGGTCGGTCAGCGCCTTGGCGACGCCCGCCATGATCGAGATGTCGTCCTTGGTGTCGAACATCGGCTTCACGCCGCCCTTCCAGATCTGGAGGAACGGGTTCTGGCAGGATGCGGTCACTTCGAGCTGGTCTGTCTCCAGCCAGGAGTTCGCAGGCAGGACGAAGTCCGAGTATTCGCACGAAAGGGTCATCTCGATGTCCTGCGTTAGGATCATGTCGATGCGAGGGATGGTGTTGAAGAGGATGCCGTAGAGCCACTTGGCGTTATTTATCAGGTTGACGTTCGTCGTCCAGAGCACCTTGGTCGGCGACGGCATGTGCGACTTGCCGGTGAACACCTTCCGGCCGGCCTTGGGCGTCTCGACGATCAGTGCCTGGTCGCCGTGATCCCAGTACGCGGGCTCCTCGTCCCGTGTGTAGGCGTGCGCATGAATGTCTTTGCCCTTGGCGGTGGGGTCGAGGTTCATCTCGAAGGGGTCTTCGGCGATCCAGCCCTTGAACCCGGGGCCTGTCTCCGGAGTCCCCTGGAAGAGCGCGGCCTTGTAGTTGCCCGCCCACGAATAGACCCCTGCTCCCGGCTTCCCGAAGTTGCCGGTGAGCATCAGCGGGAGATGCACCGCCCTGTTGTGCATGGTGGCGTGGAACCAGTGATTGATGCCTTCGCCCACGTGGATCGCCGCCGGCTTGATCGTCGCGAGGTCGACCGCGAGCTGCTCGATCAGGTTCGCTGGTGACCCGCTGATTTCGGCCGCCGTGGCGACATCGTAGTCCTGAAGGTGTGCCTTGTACGCCTGCCAGAGCGTCATCACTTCGACGGACTTACCGTCGTTGAGGGTGACTGTCGCCCGGTAGTCGAGGTCCGGGTTGATGTTCTTCGCGGCCATCTTGTCGCCGACGTCATCACGGGTGATGGCCTTCAGGCTCTTGCTGGTTGCGTCATAGACGACGTAGTCCTGCAGCCTGGCGTACTGCTCCTTCGTCAGACCCTGAACCTTGTAGCTCGGTCCATTGGGATCGAGGGCCGGGACGTACCCCTTGATGACGTCCTTCGGGTCGAGGCGCTTGAGGTTGTCCGTACGGAGCAGCAGAGGGAAGTCTGTGAACTGCTTGACGAACGGCGCGTCGTACAGGTTCCGATCCATGAGCAGCTTCGTGACCGCGAGGAAAATCGCGAGATCGCCGAGGCCAGGCCGGCACGGGATCCAGTAGTCGGCCTTTGTCGCCGGTGGGCTGTATTCGGGCGTGATGGTGACGATCTTGCCGCCTCGCTCCATCATCTCGATGAAGAAGTGGGCGTCCGCCATCTTGTTCTCGACGAGGTTCTTCCCGACGCCAACGTGGAGCCGCGCATTTCGCATGTCGTTGAAGTCGCAGTCCGGGTTCTGGAGACCCGTGACAAAGGGGACACCGGGCGCCTGATCGCCATGCCAGGTGTAGTTCGACCAGTTGCGGCCGCCTTTCGCCTCTTCGGGCGCCACGCCGCGGACGTTCACATCGAGCAGGGCCATCATGTTCGAGTTGCGGTACATGCCGTACTTGCCCATGACGCCGAGCAGACCCATGCCGCCGCGGAGCTTGAAGGTTCGCGTGCCCGCGCCTTCGACCGCATCGACCATCTCCGGCTGGTAGCCTTCGGAGAGCAGGATCTTCTTGCCTTCTTCGCCCGAGTACGTCTTCGCGACCGCCTGGAGGCCACGCGCCGCGTACTTGAAGGTGTCGTCCCAGTTCATCTTCACGAACGTGTCGGTGCCACGGGAGTCGAACTTGTACCTGGTTCGAAGCTCGGGGCTGAGCCGCGGGAAGCCATCGTCGGCCCACCGCTTCCAGCCAGCGCGAACCATCGGCCCCTTGAGGCGGTACGGCCCGTACACGCGCCGGGAGAGCGTGGCGCCCTTGTTGCACCCGCGTGGGTTCCAGGCGTTCGTCGAGAACTTCCCGTTCAGGTCGCCGACAGCCTGGCCGTCGTAGTTCTGCTCGGTTCGGATGACGACGCCGTTTCGGACGAAGGCGCGCAGGCGGCAGTTGTGCGTGCAGTTCGGCGCGCAGATGAACGTGAACGAGTCGTCGTACGCGTACTGATCGCGGTAGATCTTCTCCCAACCGCGGTTCGGGTAGAACTGAAGCGGCTGGGTAACACCGGGACTCGGCTGCAGGAATGCCATCCGGCGTTCGACATAGAACGCTGTCCCGGCAGCCGCTGTGGCTGAGCCCAACTTGAGGAATGCCCGTCTGTCGATCACGACACAACTCCTTGCGGTAGACCTTCGGGAACCCTGCCGCATCCACGGCAGAGAGGCCCGTTCTCCGTAATCAGATGCCGCCCGTCGGAGACCTCTTCTCCGCAGGCAGCGCAATTGACCCGGCTTCGCGGCGGTCCGGGGCGGTCGAACTGCGACAGTGCGAAGTCGACCCGAGTGAATGTGAAGAGATCGTCGTCGGGCCACGTCGCGTAGGCCTTCCGCTGGATGGCATATCGGTCGCCCCCGCGTGCGCCAACGCGGTCACGCAGGTCGCCACGCGTAGCAATCCGAAGCGCGTTGCCGGTGTGCTCATCGAGGAGCGTCGCCGCGAGCTTTCCGTAATCCAGGATGCGCAGGGTGCGCTTCCCCGGGCGGCAGCCGGTCACCGCCTGGATGCCATCGACCGCGCAGCGGTCGGTTTCGGCGACCGCGATGAGGCGCTTGCGCGTGTCGGGCACTTCCACGCCCAGCGCACGCGCACCCGCGAGGGCAAGGCGTGTGCCGAGGACGAGGCCCGCGCAGCCATGGCCACCGTGGAAGTCGATAGCGCGGCGCAGTGCGAAGTCGAGTTCGCGGTCCGCTGGCAACATGGCCCGGATGGTGGCGACAGCCGGCTCAACGGCCAACGCCTCGTCGCCGAACTCCCAGCGCGCGATGATCTGTTCATCGGGCATGGGTTCGAGCCGCGTCGAAAGCACCGTCGGATACGGTTCGGGTTCGTGAGTCTCGACCAGGACGACATCTACGGTGACTGGCGACGAGCCAAGAATGTCCTTCGGGTTCGTGGATCCGGCCGCCGAGGTCACCAGCAACCGGTCGTCCGCGCGCAGCAGCGTGACCGCTGGACTGCGCCCCCAGATACGGTCGGATGCTTTGCCGGGTGTATCGACGGGATGGTGTGTTCGCTTCACCCAGGCGACGAGCAGGCCATCGCCTCCGAGTGACTCAACCAGTTGTTCGCAGAGCGTGGTCTTCCCCGACCTGGACGGCCCGCGCACCGCGAGCACCACCGGTCCGGGTAAGACGCGCTCAAGCTGCGACGCGGCGCCAGGCATGGTGTCCTCCGCTATGCATGTCGCAGTGCATGCTGTTTCTTGCTGGCCTTGCTTGTGAGGGCCATTCGATCCACTTCCAAGCGTCCGAAGGACAGAACTCCACGGCCCACTGGCAGCCCCGAGTTCACGGTTCGAATCCTTCACGGGTGCAATGTCTGTCCCCTGAAGTAACTCGGATGTGACATTCCTCAAGCGACTGCGCTCTGCTGCCGGTCAGTGCATACTGGCTGTATGACCCGGCTCACCGCCGATGACGTGCTGCGCATCCCTCACCTCGCTTCTCTGTCCCGTGCCGACGCCGAACGGCTCGTGCCCGAACTCATCGTGCGAACCTTCCCGGCCCGGGAGTTGGTGGCGCGCGAAGGGGAGCCGTGCCGCGGTTTCTTCCAGATGCTCACGGGCAGGGCACGCCTGTTCCGGGCGGGCCCCGAAGGCCGCGAACAGATCATGCGGCTGCTCCAGCCCGGCGATACGTTCGGCGAGGTAGCGGTGTTCGACCGCGGGCCTACGCCGGCCACGATCGAGACGCTGGAGGAGTCGACGGTGCTGCTCGTACCCGCAGCTATCTTCCGGCTCATCATCGAGGTCCAGCCGTCAGTGGCGATGGACCTGCTGGCTCACTTCTCGCGGCGGCTTCGCGGGTTCACCGAGCTGGTCGAGCAGATCAGCCTGCAGACGGTGGCGCAACGGGTGGCACGCTACATCTTCCTCACCGCGCGGGAGGAGGGTGTGGAATCGCCGGACGGTATCGTGGTGCCACGCAGCATCACGCTCCAGGACATGGCGGCGCTGGTCGGCAGTGTGCGCGAGGTGGTGAGCCGGACGCTCCACGTGTTCGAAACCGAGGGCATCGTCGAGGTCCGGCGCAAGGAGATCCTCGTGCGGGACATGGCGGCACTTCAGCGGTTGCTCTGACTCAGCGGATACCCAACCGCCGGCGGGCGCTCTCGTTCAGCATTCCGATGTTCCATGGCGGGTCTTCGACGACCTGGAGGTGCACCTCACGCTCCGGCGAGAGCACCTTCAGCCGCCCTGCCGTCATCTGGGTGATGGCCGTGGCCATGGGGCAGCCAGGGGTGGTCATCGTCATCTTGATGTGGAACGAGTGGTCATCCATCTCGATGCTGTAGAGCAGACCGAGAGAGACGATGTCGATCCCGAGCTCCGGGTCGATCACGTCGGTGAGCGCTTCGGCGACCTGAGCGATGTTCATGTCGTAACCCCCTTCGCGGGCATGCCCGCCGGAACAGGCTGTGGCCGGCGGGTGACCACCAGCAGCTGCGTGACGAAGTGAAGCGTGCCCGTTGCGGCGAAGAGCACTCCAGCGAGGCGCAGGCCAACCAGCCAGCCAGCCACGGCCGAGGAGGCGCCCAGAAGCACCGCGAGGGAGAGGCACCAGAGCGTCAGGTGCGCGAGCCGCCCATCGAGCAGCTGCGCGAGTGTCGGCACGGGCTGGCGGCCGATGAGTTCGCGGAAGTGCCCGTTCCAGACGAGGAAGGGCACGATCTTGTACGAGTTCCCCACGAGCGTGGCGCCCGCCCAGCCGCCGACGGCGAGGATCCCGTAGCCGAGCTGCAACCGCTGGTGTTCGACCGCCAGTGCGGCAGGCTCTCCCGAGGCGGCGATCACGCCGGTCACCAGCGTCAGCGCCAGGAACCCGAGCGACACAAGGGTCGCCCGTCCCTGGATGTCGAAGGCGCGCTTCGAACGGCGACGGATAAGGACGGCGATGTCGGCCATCCAGAACACGGCGCCCGCGGCGAGGAGCGCTGCCACGGCCACGCGAAGAAGGGGGCCAGGGTTCGCCCACATCGCCGCAGTGAAGACCACGACGGCGAGCGTCATCATCGGCAGTACGGCGCGGGCGAACCGCGGCTGGGCGTGGGGGCTCAACTGGAACATCGGCACCAGCTGATAGGACAGGCCCATAAGCATGATCGCGAGGAAGCCGGCGAGCCCGAGGTGGGCATGGGTGGCGATGCGACCCATGGTCAGCGGGAACCAGCCGTAGTGGAGTGCGAGAGCGTACGTCAGCCCGAAGGCGGCGGTAGCGGCGAGGAACGTGAGCGCCACGGAGGCGTATTGCCGGACCATGTGCCCCCGCACGAACCAGCGAATCGCGAACGCACCGAGGACGAGGAAGAGGACGAACGACGCCGCGGTCAGTGCGCCACCAATGGCGAGCGCTTCCGTTCGCCATGCGCCGAAGGCGCCGACCATGACCGCGACGCCGGTGACGTGGAGCACTACCTGGAAGCGCACCAACCCCAGGGAGAACAGCCTGCCACCGAAGAGCACCGGGCCCAACTGGAAGATGGCTCCCATGATGGAGAGCGACAGCCAGCCGAGCACTGCCGCGTGCGTTGCGGCGAGCAGCTCCGGGGTGTTGATCGCCGTGAGCGAATCCTGGCCGGCGAGTGCGAGCATGACGCCCGCCGCGACGAGGCCAAGCGGCGCGGCGAGGAAGAACGGCAGGATAAGCCCGTAGGGAGGCGCGTCGCGCACGCCTGCCGGGGTCACGCCGAACGCCAGATCTCTATCACCGGCCCGTCATCGGTGCGGAACTCCCAGGCGAAGCCACGGCGCTCCAACTCGGCGTAGATGAGCATCGGCTCGCGATCCATCAACGCGAGGAGGTGGTCGTCCGGGCCCAGCGACTGGAGCGCCGCGAAGATCCTGACCATGGGCTCTGGTGGTTCGAGACCACGATTATCAATGGTGTTGACCGTCATGCCGGAATCCTCGCACGGGGCGGTTTCGGGGGATGGAACTTTAGTCACGCATCGCGCCGCGTAAGGCAAAGTTTACGTTGCGTTGATGCGAAAAGCCGCGATGCGGGAACTTTCCGGCACGCTGCGCCGTTGGGGTATGGAGAGGGGAGACTGATTCATTGGAGGACCGTGTGTCTTCAGCCAACCTGTTCAATCTCCGGAAGCCGCTGCCATGGCTGCTCGCTGCAGCAGCGGGAGCGGCGCTGTTCGCGGCCGGCGTAGTCGTGGCGAGAGCGACCATTGACGACAATGCCCCGGCGGCGCCAGACCAATCCAACCGCATTATTGCGCCGGGTATCGGGACGGATAGCGGCCCGTCCCCGGCCCGCCCGGCGGGCTACGGCGCCAACGACACCGTCACCGAAGGCGGGCGCGGCGGAACGGCCATGCCCTATCCCGGCTGCGAGGCGCCGCTCCCGGCCGGTGTCATCACGAATGGCGTCATCGACCCGGCGAAGGGCGGCTTCGTCCCTGCGCTGCCAACAACGGGCTTCACGCCGTTGGGCGTGAACCTGTCGTCCAGCGGGGACTGCCAGCCCGACGGCGCCGGCAAGCCGGGCGGTCTGATGCTGAATAGCTCGTGGCTTCACGACCGTACCGGCATCTCGGCGTACATCTCCCAGCGAGCTTCGGAGACGAAGATCGCGAGCGTGCTTCGAACGGACGGCGCCAGCTTCTGGTCGAACGGCTATGAGTTCAACATCGGCATCAACGCCTACCGGATGCTCCCGGCTGCCGGCGGTTCGCCCGTCGCGGAACCCGGCCCGGCGATGAGCACGCCGGCTCGACCCGGCGCTCCCGAACAGAGCGCGCTGACGGGCGAAGTCTTGCGCGAACTGCTCGACCAGATCGCGCCGGGACTGGATCAGAAGTGTTTCTGGACGATGGTGAGCGGCGACTGGAGTTCGCTGGCAACGGCAGGCATCGGCGACCCGCGCCCGGCAATCCCGAGCGGGTACACGGCCCAGGAGATGAACGTGGTGGCGCTCGTGCCGCCGGCGGACGGCTGCGACACGACGCTGAAACCACTCGACGGATTCAGCTTCAACGCGGGCTGGCAGAAGGGCGAGGGCAACGACTTCTCGTACATCGGCGTGAACGTTCACGGCAACGCTTCGAACGAGGCGTACCCCGGGCAGCTCAACGAGTACGGCGCGAACTGGTCGAACGGCACGTTCTCGTTCGGGGTGTTCGCGAAGTCGGAGAAGCCGCTGGGCATCAAGACCATCACGGCAATCGCGAGGGCGCTCGACCCGACGTTCAACGAGGCGTGCTTCGTGCGCGAACGTGAGCTGAAGGACTCCGAACTCGCGGGGTTCGGCTTCCACGCAGCGCGTGCTCCCCAGGGGTACGAACTGACTCGGTCGAGCCTGCGTGCGCAGGACATCGCGGATGGCTGCAACAAGCCCGCCGGGTTCGAGGCTTCGTACAACCTCAGCTGGTCGTTCGAGAAGGGCGCCGACACGATCGAGGCGTGGGCGAGCCGCTATGGCAGCGGCGCGGCCGGGGACGGCAGCGGCTACCGGGCGCCGAACAGCCTGAACTGGGTTGGCGCTGACGGCACCAACTACTCGATCAACGCCTATTCGAGGGGTATCTCGCCCGCCGTTCCGATGGACGATCTTGTGGCGGTGGCGAAGAGCATGGACCCGGCGTTCGACATTTCGAAGCTGACGGAAGGTGGCCCCGCGAAGCCGATGCCGGCTGAGACGAAACCGCGTTAGCCCACCGCCAGAGCCGCCAGGACGGGCGATTGAGGGGCCTCCGGGGCGCACGAACGGGGGCCCTTCTTCGCGTCCCGAAGCGCGCTGACTTCTTGTGGCGAGCGAGAACATTTTTTCACTTCTTGAAGTAGTCCCAAGAAGTGAGCACAGATTCGGATCCTGGGACTTCTTGTGCGACTTCTTGTTGGACTTGTTGACTTCCTGCCGGGACTTGGAGGGCACTTCTGGAGAGACTTGAGTGGCGCTGTGAGGAGTGAGGGCCGCCGGTGCATGGCGAGGGGTCGGAAGCCAACGGATGGAACCGGGGTAGCGCGCAATCATGACCGAACTCTGTCGCAGCCGCGCGGGAGTTCGAAGGGCCGGGAGGCACAACTCGCGGGCCGGGTTAGCCCAGTTCGACGAGGACGTCGCCTTCGCGGACGACGTCGCGTTCGTGGACGAGGATTGTTTTGACGACCCCGTCGGCCGGGGCGGTGATGCGATGCTCCATCTTCATGGCTTCGAGCAGGGCCAGCAGGTGCCCGGCGGCAACGCTGTCGCCTTCGGAAACGCGAATGGCCGCGATGGTGCCCGCCAGCGGCGCGGTGACAGCCGTTGCGCGCGCGCTCGACGCGTGTGCGCGGCGCGGGAGCGGCGGAGGCGGTACGACCCAGACGAACTGGTTCGGCGCCACTTCGGTCCTGCCTTCGCGCACGGAAAGCCGGACTCGCTCGCCGAATGCTTCGACGACGACTCCGCCATCCTCCGCCCATGAGGCGAACTCGTAACCAGTCCCATCCACGAGAGCGGACCCAGAAGTCACGCGCCCGGCCGAAGGCCTCTCCGTCCCGGCGGTTCGCTGCCGGGCGAGTTCCACCAGCCGGGTTTCGGCGCCATCGGAGAGCCAGAGGGCCGGGCAGCCAGCCCCGTGCCAGGCAGCGCCCGCATCGGCTCTGGCGGCGAAGGCAGCGGCCGCGAGCGCCCAGTCGCGTGGCGGCCGGCGGGACGAGGCCAGGAGTCCATCGAGTTCGCGTTCGAGCCAATCGATGGTGCATCGACCGGACGCAAACGTTTCGCTTCGGCAGATGGCCGCCAGGAGCGCGAGATTCGTCCTTACTCCCACGACGTCATCGTTCCGGACACCAGCCAGCGCGGAGGTGACCGCGACGATGACGGTTCGTGTCGTGCCGCGCAGCGCC
>CAYYDX010000047.1:0-24971 GCA_964470735.1 uncultured Anaerolineaceae bacterium | reverse complement strand
GACCAGCATCACGCGGATGCTGCAGGGCCGCGCCGGCGGACTCTCACGGCTGGCCAATGCGTGCGGCCTATCCCGCGCCTGGGGCGACTGCTACGGCTACATGATGGTGGCCGCCGGTCGGGCCGAGATCATGCTCGACCCGGTCATGAACCTCTGGGACGCAGCCGCGCTCTATCCGATCATCACCGAGGCGGGCGGCGGCTTTTCGCAGTGGGATGGCACACCGGGAGTGGGTGACTCGGTCGTGGCGACCAATGGCCTGCTGCACGAGCAGGTCATCGCGCTGCTGAATGAGCAAGGTTCGCCGGAATGAGAAAAGGGTCCCCGCTGTGGGACCCTTTTCGGAAGTGCTCGGCTAACAGCGAGTGGATGCTTAAGCTTTCCCGATCTTGAACATCCGGGTGCTGCAAACCGGGCAGGCGCCTTCGGTCGCCGGTTTGCCGTTCTTCATCGTGATCGCCTTCGGGTCTTTCATCTCCCGCTTGACTCTGCACTTGAGGCAGTAGGCTTCCATGAATCCTCCTTTGTTGCGCCCGCAGGCCGGGCAGGCCGGCGAATTGTTAGAGTGTCTACGCAGTTGCGCAGGTTCGCCGTGTCCTCAGGCATGATCGGAGTACGCTCGCAGGGTGTCAAGACTTTTTCTGAGTCTGTTCCAGACATAACACGCTAGTTTGCAGATTTTTGACGTGCCAGGACCTTCAACGGCGTGATTTCGCCTGAACTCGACACCGATGCGACACCAACGAACGCGCCAGATGTGTCATACGCGCGGGCCGTGGTCGTAGCTATAACGGATGAAGCTGGCATCATCCATCGCCCGCCGTTGGTGAGCACTTTCGCAGCCTCGCCGGAGAGGATGGCGGCTTCCATCGAGGCAACACCTTCGTCCGCTGGGAGCAGGAAGTCGTCGAGGCGGCCCTCATCGGCGACCCGCTGAAGCTCCTCCAGGCTGACCGCGCTCTCGACACTGAGTCCGCCAGCGGAGAGCCGTCGCAACGCCGACAGATGGCCGCCGCAGCCCAGGGCCTCGCCGATGTCCCTGGCCAGGCTCCGCACGTAGGTGCCGGCCGAACAGGTGACGTCCAGCCCCAGGAGCGCAGGAGCGAGGATGGCCACGTCCAGCCGCTCGATGGTGACCGGCCGCGCGGCTAGCCCTGGCGCCCGGCCCGCGCGAGCAAGGTCATAGGCCCGCTGTCCCGCGACCTTCAGCGCGCTGAATGCCGGCGGCCGTTGCGAAACCTGGCCGCGGAAGGAGGATGCTGCCTCCTCAATCGTCGCTGGAGAAAGCGGCGGAACAGTGCGCTCTTCGAGCGTCTCGCCTTCGGCGTCGTCTGTTATGGTCGTGCGCCCGAGTGTGACCTCGCCGATGTACCGCTTGTCGTGCGCGGTCATGTATTCGACGAGCCGGGTAGCCTGGCCAAGGCACAGCACGAGCAGGCCGGTCGCCATCGGATCGAGCGTGCCGGTGTGGCCGATGCGGCGCTGGCCGAGGATGCGGCGCGCCTTCGCCACCACATCGTGGCTGGTCCAACCCGCCGGCTTGTCGATGGCGAGGATGCCGTCGAGTCCGCTGTCAGTCCTGCGCACGCTCACGGTTCTCCGCGCTCACCTTCCGGATCAGGTCCGACAGCCGGGCGCCGCGCTCAATCGACGGATCGAAGCGGAACACGAGTTCGGGCACGGCGCGCATCTTCAGCCGGTGGACCAGTTCACGGTGCATGAACGGCGCCGCGTGCTGGAGGCCCTCCAGCGCGTGCTTGCGCTCCTCCTCGGTGCCCAGGTGGGAGACGAACACGGTCGCATGACGCAGGTCGGGTGAAACACGGATCTCGGTGATCGTGACCATTCCCTCGCCCACGCGCGGATCCTTGACCTCACGCAGGATGAGTTCGCTGATTTCCGAGCGCAGCAGTTCGTTGACGCGGGTGGTGCGAAGCGACATGGATTCGGCCCTCCGGGCCGCGAGGCACGCGAAACGGCGGACGACGGCTAGCTGACGCGTTCCTCGTGGAAGAACTCGATAACGTCGCCTTCCTGGAACTTGTCGAAGTTCGAGAGGACGACGCCGCATTCGTAGCCGGTCTGCACCTCCCGCACGTCGTCCTGGAAGCGCTTGAGACCCTCGCAGCGTGTCTTCGCGATCTCGTCCTTGCCACGCAGCACGCGGACGTTCGAGCCGCGCCGCAGCGTACCGTCGGTCACGAAGCAGCCGGCGATGCCACCGAGGCGGCTGGACTTGAAGACCTGGCGCACTTCGGCGTGGCCGTCGATCACACTCGTGTACACCGGTTCGAGCATGCCCTGGAGCGCCTTGTCGATGTCCTCCAGCACCTGGTAGATGATGTTGTAGGAGCGGACTTCGACGCCGGAGACTTCGCTGCGCTTCTTCGCCGAAGGATCGACCTTGGTGTTGAAGGCGATGATGATGCCGTTCGAGGCCTCGGCGAGCATCACATCCGAATCGCTGACCGGGCCGGTTGCGGAGTGAATGATCTTGATCTTCACCTCCTCGTTGCTCAGGCGCTCGAGAGACGCCTTGAGCGCCTCGGCGCTGCCGCGAACGTCGGCCTTGAGGATGATGATCAGTTCCTTGAGTTTGCCGGCGCTGATTTCGTTGAACAGCGTGTCGAGGTTCACGCGCGTGTGAGCCGAGGCTTCGGCCGCTTCACGGTCTCGGCGGCGGCTTTCGACGATCTGGCGGGCAAGGCGCTCGTCGGCCACGGCACGAATGCGCTCGCCTGCTTCAGGCACCGTTTCGAGGCCCATGATGACGACCGGCGCCGATGGTCCAGCGGCCTTCACGCGGCCACCCTTGTCGTCGAACATCGCCTTGATCTTGCCGCTCGTTTCGCCCACAACGACAGCATCGCCCTGGTGGAGCGTGCCGGCCTGCACGAGGATGGTAGCGATCGGGCCGCGGCTCGAGTCGAGTTCGGCTTCGATGACGACGGCGGAGGCCGCGCGGTCCGGGTTCGCCTTCAGTTCGGCGACTTCCGCGACGAGGTTGATGGACTCGAGCAGGTCGTCGATGCCATCGCCCCGCGCTGCCGAAACGGGCACCGCGATGACGTCGCCACCGTACTCTTCGACGACGAGGTTGTGTTCGGTGAGTTGCTGCTTCACACGGTCAGGATTGGCCGCCGGCACGTCGATCTTGTTAATCGCGACGATGATCGGGACACCGGCGGCGAGCGCGTGGTTAATCGCCTCGATGGTCTGGGGCATGACGCCGTCGTCCGCGGCCACAACGAGGATGGCGATGTCGGTAACCTGTGCTCCGCGGGCGCGCATGGCCGTGAAGGCCGCGTGGCCGGGCGTATCGATGAACGTAATGAGCTTGCCGTCCATCTCGACCTGGTAGGCGCCGATGTGCTGGGTGATTCCGCCTGCTTCGCCCGCGGCGACCCTCGTCTTGCGGATGCGGTCGAGGAGGCTGGTTTTCCCGTGGTCGACGTGGCCGAGGATGGTGACGACAGGTGGGCGCGGCTTCAGAGTGGCGGGGTCATCCGCAACCTCTTCGACGTCTTCAACGACCGGCGCGACGACCGCTTCTGGTTCAGGCAGTTCCTCGGGATCGAATCCGAGTTCCATCGCCACGATGGCGGCGGTGTTGTAGTCGATCGTCTGGTTCTGAGCGGCCATGACACCGTTCGTCATGAGCCGCTTGATGACTTCGATGGCAGAGATGCCGAGTGTATCCGCGAGCTCCTTCACGGTAAGCGCGCGAGGGAGAGCCACAGCCTGCGAGGTTGATTTTGCCGTCATAGAGGTTCGCTTTCTTCTACCGGCAACGTCATCCCGAAGGCGCGCAGCGCCTCCATGTCCTCGAGAGCCGGGGAAACTTTAAGTGCGTTCTTTATGGTAGCGCCTTTCAGCGCTTTTACCCAACATGCGCGTAGCGGATGGAGGTAGGCGCCCCTTCCGTTGTGTTTTCCAGACTCATCGATGACGACGCGTCCTTCGGGTGTTCGGACGATGCGGACGAACGTGCGCTTGCCCTGTTCGACGCGGCAACCGATGCAGGTGCGCTGTGGTACCCGGCGGGGACGAAGGCCTTGCGCACTCATCGCGCCGGCCTCCCTCAGTGGATGCGCCCGGAGTATTCGATATCGTCCATGTCGTCCTCTTCTTCTTCGAAGCGAGATGGGCGCTTCTTCCGCGCGGCGGGCTTGGCTGCCTTGGCCGCTTCTTCCTCGGCGGCACGCTGGCGGCCCAGGAGGTCCTCCCCGAAGCGGATGGCCGATGGCCTGAGTTCCGGGCTCACCATCGACGGGATTTCGTACTCTTCGTCCTCGTCCTCACCATAGTCTTCCGACTCGCGGTCTTCACCGCGCGGCACGGCCATGCGATCCACGACGGATGCGAACGAGATCTCCTCTTCCTCGGGCTCGGCTTTCCCGGCGGCATCCTCTTCGACCACGGCCGCGGGACGTTCGACCGGCGCCTCGGTGGCGGCGACTTCTTCGGCAGCCGCGGCGATCTCTTCGGCTTCCTCGATGATGTCGATGTCTGGCGTCTCGCCCGGGGCGAATGGCTCGAACTCGAGCACGTCGGCGGGTTCGCCGGCGTCGGCGCGATCCTTCGCCGCCTGGCTGGCGATATTGATCCGCCAGCCGGTGAGCTTCGCGGCGAGCCGCGCGTTCTGGCCTTCCTTGCCGATCGCGAGTGAAAGCATGCGGTCCGGCACGACGACGGACGCGAGATGCTCGTCCTCATCGATTTCGACTTCGAGCACCTGCGCCGGGCTAAGCGCGTTCGAGACGAAGTTGGCCGCATCGGGATCCCACTTGATCACGTCGATGCGCTCACCAGCCAGTTCGTTGACCACATTCTGGATCCGGCTGCCGCGTGGCCCGACGCAGGCGCCGATGGGGTCGATATTGGGGTTACGCGCGTGCACCGCGACCTTGCTGCGGTGGCCGCCTTCGCGCGCGATGCTCTTAATCTCGACAGTTCCTGCCTTGATCTCTGGCACTTCCATTTCGAAAAGCCGCCGGAGGAGCCCGCGATGGGCGCGGCTGACGACGATCTGCGGTCCTTTGACGGCCTTCAGCACTTCGAGGACGAGCACCTTCACTCGCTGACCGGGGCGAAGATGCTCGTTGCGCACCTGTTCCGGGAACGGCAGCACTGCTTCCGTGCCACGCCCGAGTTCGATGATCATCTGGCGCGATTCGACGCGTTGCACCGTGCCGACGAGGAGTTCGCCCTCCTTGTCGATGTACTCGTCGTAGACCGCGTCGCGCTCCGCCTCGCGCAGCCGCTGGAGGACGACTTGCTTCGCGGTCTGGGCGGCGATGCGCCCGGCGTTTGGTGGCAACTGCTCCTCGAAGTCCAGGACGTCGCCTTCGCGCGCGTCAGCCTTCCAGCGGCGTGCATCGGCGATGGTCATCTCGACGTTCGGCTCTTCGACTTCCTCGACGACCATCATCTGGCGGTAGGCGCGAATGTCGCCACCGATGGGGTCGATTTTCACGTTGATGTTCGGGGCGTTGTCGCCCTCACGGCGGAAAGCCGAAGTCAGCGCCGCTTCGACTGCTTCGAAGACGATCTCCCGTGGGAGGTTCTTCTCGGCGGCGAGCGCGCTTAGAGCCAGCAGCAATTCGTTCTTCATAGTTCCCAATAAAAAAGCGGGCCTCTCAGCCCACCTCGCGGAGTGTTGCCGGGAGAAGTATAGCACCACGCGGCGCAAGATCTTCAGCCCGCCTGGAAGGGGTTGTTAACCGCTGTGGCGATGCCTTTCCGTTCTGGCTACGCTTGTCCCATGGACCGTATCTACCTCGACCACGCCGCGACAACGCCCCCGGACCCGCGGGTGATTGAGGCGATGATGCCGATGCTGACGACATTCTGGGGCAACCCGTCGTCGATTTACCTCGAGGGGCAGGAGGCTCGGCGCGCGATCGACTCGGCGCGCAAGGTCTGCGCGGACCTTCTTGGCGCGACGCCGAAGGAGGTCGTCTTCACCGGCGGCGGCACCGAATCGGACAACGCGGCAATTCGAGGCGCTGCCTTCGCCCAGCGCGCACGTGGCCGTGGCAACCACATCATCACCAGCGCTATCGAACACCACGCTGTTCTCCACACCGTCCAGCAACTCGAGCGAGAGGGGTTCCGGGCGACCTACCTGCCCGTCGATGATTCCGGGATTGTGTCGCTTGCCGCGCTCGAAGAGGCAGTCGGGCCGGAGACGACGGTTGTGTCGGTCATGGCCGCGAACAATGAAGTTGGAACCATCGAACCGATTGCGGAACTGAGCCGCATCGCGAAGGCGAAGAACCGGAACGTTCTTGTCCATACCGACGCCGTGCAAGCAGCGGGCGCCATCGATATCACGCCGTCAACGCTGGGCGTTGACCTGCTCAGCATCGCCGGGCACAAGCTGTACGGGCCGAAGGGTGTCGGGCTGCTGTACATCAAGAACCGCACCCCGTGGCAGCCGCTCATCCTCGGCGGGAGCCAGGAGAAAGAGCGCCGCGCAGGCACTGAGAATGTCGCTGGCATCGTCGGGCTTGCCACGGCGATGAAGCTCGCGTTCGATGAGTTCGACGCACGCAACGCTCACTCGCGTGAGCTTCGCAATCGCCTGCTCTTCGAACTGCCGGAGCGCATCCCCGACACGGTGATCACCGGCCCGGCAGAGCCGGCCGGGCGCATCTCCAACAACTTCAGTTGCTGCTTCCGCAACGTCGAAGGCGAGAGCGTCCTGCTCGCGCTCGATATGGCCGACATCGCGGCGAGCAGTGGCAGTGCCTGCACCACTGGCGCACTCGAACCGAGCCATGTGTTGACTGCGATGGGCATCGACGCGGACCTGGCCCACGCATCGCTCCGTCTCACGGTCGGCGCGGGCACAACGTCGCAGCACATTGACCACGTCCTCGAAACCCTCCCCGCAATCGTCTCACGCCTCCGCTCACTCGCGGGTGGGTGATTGGCCACAAAGGAACGGAGGAACGAAGGAAGTGAGAAGGGTGAGCGGTGGAAATCGCGTCGGGCTTGTGGGATCGGCTGAGGTCTTTCGGCTAGCAGAAGTTGGCCACTCGCTTGATGCCATTTCGGAGGTGGGTGACGTTGAAGTTGATGAGCAGTCCAAGTTGGAGATTCATCGCAACGAGGTATGAGCGCAGTTGCGCCGCGTGGACGGGCAAAAGCGACTCCACAGCCTTCAACTCCAGGACGAGGCAATCCTCTACCAACAAGTCCATCCTCTGATGACCAACCGTGTGCCCGCGGTAGCTCACTTCAACCGATGCCTGCCTCGTGTGTTCAATGCCGAGATGCCGCAATTCGATGGAGAGCGCCTCCTCGTACGTGCTCTCGAGGAACCCGGGACCCAGTGCGGAGTGTACCGCATCGCGGCGCCGATCACAGCCCTGGTGAGCACGTTGACCCGCTCTGGAACGACCTCGTCCAAGAGCGTTCCTCCTTCCAACTGAGCAGCCTGATGCTGGACTGGTCAGCCTACAGCCGGGAAGCTCTCACCCGAGCCGAAAACCCTGTTGCCGGCTCCCCAGCCGTTTTTCTTCCTTCGTTCCTCTGTTCCTTGGTGGCTTAGTTCAAACCTTGCTGGGCGAGGAAGTCGAGGATGTCCTGGACGGTGCGGATGTTCTCCGCGTCTTCGTCGCGGATTTCAAACTCGGCGTCGTCGGCGAACTCTTCTTCGATGGCGATGGTCAGGTCCACGATGTCCAGCGAATCGGCGCGCAGGTCATCGACAAGGCTTGCTTCGGGTTTCACCTCCGCTGCATCGACCTTGAGTTGGCGGACAACGACATCGCGGACGCGGTCAAAGACTGTAGCCATGGGTTCGTGCCTCCAGCGGCGGGTGTGATTGCGGCAGTGGTCGTTCGCTCATGGTTAAGCGCCGCTAGGGTAGGTTACGGGCGGTACTTGCGAAAGATCACGGAGCCGTTCTGGCCGCCAAACCCGAACCCATTAGCGGCGGCGGCGCGCACTTCGCGATTACGCGCCTTCAACGGCGTGTAATCGAGGTCGCACTCCGGGTCCGGGGTTTCGAGGTTGATCGTCGGCGGGACGACGTCGTGGTAGACGGCGAGCGTCGCTGCCAGCGCGCCGACCGCGCCGGCGCCGCCGAGCAGGTGGCCAACCATCGATTTCGGCGAACTGAGCGCGAGCCGGTAGGCATGCTCTCCGAAGGCCGCCTTCACCGCGCGCGTCTCCGAAACGTCGTTCAGCGGCGTGCCGGTGCCGTGCGCAGCAATGTAGTCGACATCACCCGGTTGCATGCCGGAGTCGCGCAGCGCTTCCTGCATTGCGTCCTGCGCGCCGGAGCCGTCTTCGAGTGGCGCGGTGATGTGGAACGCGTCGCAGCTGAGGCCACCACCGGCGAGTTCGGCGTAGATGCGCGCATTGCGTGCCTTCGCGCGAGCCTCCGACTCGATGACCAGTACGACTGCGCCCTCACCAAAGACGAACCCGTCCCGGTCTTTGTCGAACGGGCGGCTGGCGCGGGTTGGTTCCGTGTTACGCCGGCTAAGGGCCCTCATATTGGCCAGCGCGGCGATGGGGAGCGGGTGTAGCGCGGCCTCGGTGCCCCCGGCCAGCACGACATCGGCGCGGCCAGAGGTGATGAGGTTTTTCGCCTCCATGAAGGAATAGAGGCCGCTTGCGCAGGCCGCCACGCTGGCGAGCGCCGGGCCACGCAGACCGAGGTGCATCGAAACCTGGCAGGCGCCCATGTTCGGCGCCATCGTCGGGATGTAGAACGGGCTGACGCGCGCCGGGCCGCGCTCCTTCAGGACCATCTGCTCGTCCATCGTATCGATGGCCCCGCCCGAACCGGTGGCGATCGCGGAGGCTGCGCGGCGCCGTTCATCGTCCGCGAGCGTCAGCTTCGCGTCGTCCGCGGCCAGTTGGGCGGCAGCGACGGCGAACTGCGCGAAGCGGGACATCCGCCGCGCGCCCTTCGAGTCCATGTAGTTTCCTGCCTCGAAGCCCTTCACTTCGGTGGCGATGGTCACCGGCATGTCTGTCGTATCGAAGCGGGTGATCTGCCCCGCACCGGAAACCCCGTCGACCAGGTTCTGCCAGAAGTCGTGGGCGGTCAGGCCGATGGGCGTGATCGCCCCCAGCCCGGTCACTACAGCTCGGGTCACAGGTTTCTCCCCAGGTTAGTTCGCCTTCTTGAAGATGACGGCGGAGTTGTGGCCGCCGAGTCCCACCGAGGTGGACATCGAGATATTCACCGGCATCGACCGCGCCACGTTCGGCACATAGTCGAGGTCGCACTCGGGGTCGGGCGTGGTGTAGTTGATGGTGGGCGCCACTTTCTGGTCGCGAATGGCCATCACGCAGGCGAGCGCTTCGACCGAGCCGCTGGCGCCCATGCAGTGACCGGTGATGGGCTTCACCGAGGAAATGGCCGCCTTGTAGGCGGCATCTCCCATGACGTCCTTGAACACCATTGTCTCGACTTTGTCGTTCGCCGGGGTCGCACTGCCATGCGGGTTGATGTAGTTGATTTGCGAAGGGTCAATTTCCGCCTTGCGGATCGCGGCGTTAACCGCGCGCTTCAGGCCGCGGCCGGTCTCGTGCAGTGCGATCATGTCGTAGGCGTCGTTCGAAGAACCGTAGCCGATGACTTCGCAGTAGATCTTCGCGCCGCGTGCTTTCGCCTGCTCGTAGTCCTCGAGGATCATCGAACAGGCGCCTTCACCCGCGATGAAGCCGTCGCGGTTCAGGTCGAACGGCTTCAGTGCCTTCGCCGGGTTCTCGTTGTCGCCAGCCAGCGCGCGCATCGAGCACCACGTGGCGTGGTAGAGCGGGAGCAGCACGGCTTCGGCACTGCCTGCAATGACGGTGTTGGCGTCGCCCCGGCGGATCGTTTCGAACGCCTCGCCGATGGACGTAGCGCCGGTGGAGCAGGCGCTGACTGGTGCGAAATTCGGCCCGCGAGCGCCGGTGTGGATGGCGATGTGTCCGCTTGCAGCATCCGGGATGAAGTTCGCCACAAGGAACGGCGTGACCCGTCGGGGCCCTTTCGTGTCGAGCACATCCTGGTACTCGAGGATCATGTCCGTGCCGCCAGCGCCCGAGCCGAAGATGACTCCGACCATGTCGGCGTTCTCTTCGGTCACTTCGAACCCGCTGTCGGCCAGCGCCTCGATGGCTGCACCAACCCCGAAGGTCACACTGCGATTCATGTAGCGCTGCTGCTTCGCGTCCACACGGTCGCCGAGTTCGAAGCCTTTGACTTCGGCCTGGATGCGAACGGGGTACGGTTCGGGATCGAACAGGCTGATGGGCCCGATCCCGCTTCGGCCGTCGAGCATGGCCTGCCACGTTTCTTCGGCGCTGTGGCCCACGGCCGTGATTGCGCCGACGCCGGTAACCACGACTCGGCGCGTCATCGGGCTGCCGCCTCGACGAGGCCCCAGCGGTCGCTGAGCATCCCGTCATAGTCGTCACTGATCGCGATGCTGTTCACGTCGTAGTCGATGCGCCGGACAAGCTTGGTGAGCACGTTGCCAGGACCGACTTCGAGGAACATATCAGCGCCGTGGTCGCGCATCCGCTCAATCGTCTTCTGCCAGCGCACCCCGTGGGTGAGCTGCTCCCGCAACTCGCTGAAGACTTCTGGCCCGGTGGCCAGGATGTCGGCGTTGACGTTGCCTACGAGTGGCCGCTGTGGGTCCTTGATGTGCATTTTGTGGAGGAGCGCGCTCATCCCGTCGCTGGCGCGGCTCATCAGCGGCGAGTGCGAACCGATACTGATCGGCAAGCGCACAACGCGCCGCGCCTTCGCCTTTTCAGCGAGTTCCATCGCAACCTTGAGGGGCTTGAGGTAGCCGGAAATGACGCTCTGGCCCTCGCAGTTCGCGTTGGCCAGCCCGACGTACCCCTCGCTTGACGCTTCCGCGCAGATTTCGAGCACCTTCTCCTCGGGCAACCCGAGAATCGACGCCATGCCGCCCGGGTTTTCCGTGCCGGCGATGTCCATGAGGCGGCCGCGTTCGGCGACGAGTTGCAGGCCTTCATCGAACGAGAGGCTCTCCGCGGCGACCGCTGCGGTGAACTCGCCCATCGAGTGCCCGGCGAAGAGGAAGGGTTCGAGTTTGCGGTCGAGTGCGGCCCAGCGCTCTTTCAGCGCTTCGAGCCAGGCAACCGAGGTAACGAACGAGGCGGGTTGCTGATTTGCGGTCGATTCAAGTTCGTCGGCCGGGCCTTCCCAGCAGAGTTTCGAAAGATTGCGGTCGAGCACTTCGTCGGCGCGCTTGAATACGTCCCGGGCGGCCTTCGACACCTGAGCCAGCCGGTGTCCCATACCGACGTGCTGCGAGCCCTGGCCGGGGAAGATGAGTGCGAGGCGCACCCACGGCTTCACTTCCTGGTCCATACGGAACCACTGCCCTCCAGAGGGCGCGTGGGAGCGCCCGTCTGACTGCGATGGTAGCAGTCCGGGGGGAGTCGGGCGAAGGTTTCCCTGGGACGAATAACCTCGCGGCTGCAGTTGGCGCGCGCTACGCTGGGATCGTGAAAGTCCTCGCAATCGAGTCGTCCTGCGACGAGACCGCCGCCGCCGTGATCGAGGACGGCCGGGTTCCGCACTCATCGGTGGTCGCCTCGCAGATCGACCTCCACGCGAAGTACGGCGGCGTCGTGCCCGAAGTCGCCAGCCGCCAGCACCTGCGCAACATCGTCCCTGTGGTTCGCGAAGCGCTGGAAACAGCGGGCGTTACCCTCGACGACATCGACGCGGTTGCAGGAACGAAGGGGCCCGGCCTCGCTGGTTCGCTGCTCGTGGGTTACAACGCGGCGAAGGCCATTGCGTTCGGCCGCGACCTGCCGTTCATTGGTATTAACCACCTCGAAGGGCACATCTACGCCAACTGGCTGGTCGAAGGTCCGGAACCAGAGTTTCCGGCGCTCTGTCTCGTCGTGTCTGGTGGACACACCGACCTCGTGTTCATGCGTGGTCACGGTCAGTACCAGCGCCTTGGCGGCACCCGCGACGACGCCGCCGGCGAGGCGTTCGACAAGGTCGGCCGGCTCCTGGGCTTGCCGTTCCCGGGCGGGCCACATGTTGCCCGCATGGCGCTGGAAGGCGGCCCCAGTAAGGTTTCCCTGCCGCGAGCGTGGATGCAGGGCACGTACGACTTCAGCTTCAGCGGCCTCAAGACGGCCGCCCTCCATGCCGTTCGCGAAGAGAAGCACAGCGTGGCCGACCTCGCCTGGGAGTTCCAGGAAGCGGTGGTCGACGTACTCGCCGGAAAGGCATCACGGCTCGCGCGGGAGTTGGGCGCCCGCAACGTGCTCGTCGCGGGTGGAGTGGCAGCGAATCAGCGGCTGCGCGAAGAGCTTTATCGCCGGTGCCCTGTGCCGGTGCGCATCCCGCCGCCGAAGTACTGCACCGACAACGCGGCCATGATTGGTGCGGTGGCAGGCTTCCGGCTGGACCTGGGTGAGCGCAGCGCCTGGGACGAGGACATTTTCACCACGAACAACTGGGCGCGCGTGTAAGAGCAGCCTTCGCCGGGAGCGCGGCAGGTGCGAACATTCCGGCGTGCCCCGTCCGCGCCCAAAGCCAAACTCCACACCCGACGACCTCGCCTTCGGGATCAATGCGTGCGCGATGGCGCTGCAAACCGGACACGCGAAGTCCCTCCTCTACTTCGCCGAAACCCGGAATGGCCGTGTGTTCGAACTGGTTCGCGCGGCCGAAGCCGCTGGTATCCCGGTTCAGCCGGTGGATGGGTTCCGCCTCGACCAACTGACCGGACAGGGTGTGCACCAGGGTGTGCTCGTCCGGCTCAGTGCCATCGAGCCGATTGACCTGCGCCGGATGGCCCGCGAGGCAGGCAAGTCGTCTCTCGTGATCATCCTCGACAGCGTCACCGACCCGCAGAACCTGGGCGCGGTCCTGCGCACTGCGGTCGCGGTGGGAGTCGACGCGATCGTCCTCCCGTTGCGGCGTGGCGCGCTGCTGACCCCGGGCGTGCACCGGGCGAGTGCGGGATTGAGCTTCGTTGCTCCCGTAGCTGCGCCACAGAACCTTGCGATGGCCGTGCGAACGCTGAAGGAAGCGAACTACTGGGTGGTGGCGGCCGCCGCCGGCGAAGGCGCGCAGGCCGCCACCGCGTTCGACTGGCCGGGGCGGACTGCACTCGTCATGGGCAGCGAGGGTGAGGGGGTGAGCCACCTCCTCCTCGAAGAAAGCGACTTCCGGGTCGGACTGCCGATGGACCCGCGCGTCGAGTCGCTGAACGTCGGTGTGGCGACAGGCGCGCTCGCCTACCTCTGGCGCAGGCAGTGGCCGCTGGCGGTCTCAAGCCACTGAGCGTGTAGTCGGTCTCGAGCCGTGTGGCTAAATCAGGCTGGCCGGGTCGACATCGACCTGCCAGTTATCTCCCAGCCGAACCCCTTCGAGCAGGCGCGACGGTGCGCGGCCACGCATGAGCACCTGGTAGCGGTACTCGCCGCGAATCCGGGGGATGTAGGCCGGGGTTGGGCCGAGAATGTCTGGCTCGGCGCGGCCGGCGGCGTCACGCGCGAGGCGAAGCTCGGAAGCCACGCGTGTAGCTTCCTCAAGTGCGTGCTCTTGCTTCAGCTGCCGGTAGACCAGCCGGACGAGCCGGCTGAACGGTGGATACCCGGCCCGCCGCCTGTGCGCCATCTCTTCGTCGAAGAACGGGCGGAACTCGTGTGTCGCGGCGGCCACGATCGGGCCGGCCTCGGGGTCGTACGTCTGGATATAGACCCAGCCTGGCTTCTCACGGCGGCCTGCGCGCCCGGCTACCTGGGACAGCAATTGGAACGTCCGCTCGTGCGCGTGGTAGTCCGGCAGGCTGAGGCCAACGTCCGCGTCGACCACCCCGACCACGGTCATCTCCGGCAGATCGAGGCCCTTTGCGAGCATCTGGGTGCCGACGAGGATGTCGATCTCTCGTGCCTCGAGGGCGCGAACCATGCGTTCATGGCTTCCCTTCTGGCGCGAGACATCGCTGTCCCAGCGAGCGACACGGGCGCCGCTGAAGTGTTCGCGAGCCTCGTGTTCGATTCGCTGCGTCCCCACGCCGAACGGCCGGTAGCGGCCGCCATCGCACTTCGGGCAGCGGTCCTCCAGCCGCCGGGAACGCCCGCAATGGTGGCAGACGAGCAACGTGAGAACCGGGCTCTGGACGTCGAGGCTCATCGAGACAGCGCACGACGGGCAGAGCGGCAGGTAGCCACAGTCGCGGCAGAGCACGAAGCGGGCCGAACCACGCCGGTTTACGAAGAGGATCGACTGTTCGCCTGCGCGCAGGGCCGTGTTGATAGCCCGGCGCAACGGTCGCGAGAACACGCTGCGGTTCCCCTGCCGCAACTCCTCGCGCATATCAACGATTTCCACGGTCGGCAGGCGGCCCTCCGTGAGTTCGCCACCGGTTGAGACAGCCAGCCGTTGGCCCAGTTCTACGCGCTTGATCGCGCCGACTTCGCTCCGGTGGTAGGTGACGAGGTCGGGGGTTGCGCTGCCGAGCACGAGCCGCGCGCCGACCGTCCCGCAAAGGAATTCCGCGGCCTCTCGCGCGTGGTAGCGCGGCTGCGGGTCGACCTGCTTGTAGCTCCACTCGTGCTCTTCATCGAGCACGACCAGCCCGAGGTCCTTCACCGGGGCGAAAACGGCACTGCGCGAACCGAGCACGAGCCTCGCCTCGCCGCGCTGGATGCGAAACCACTGGTCGTACAGTTCGCCGCCGGAGAGCTGCGAATGAAGCACGGTCAGCGTCTCGCCGAAACGCTCGCCGTAGCGCCTCGTGGCCTGTGGTGTGAGGGCGATTTCCGGGACGAGCACGATGGCGGCCCGTCCCTCCTCCAGTGTGCGGCGCACCAGTTCGAGATAGACCTCGGTCTTCCCCGAACCCGTAACGCCGTGGATGAGCGTCGTCCCGGGATTTGCCCAGCACGCCTCCACGGCCCGCAGCTGGTCGTCGCTGAGTTCGGCCGGTGGCTTGTGCTCGAAGCGATAGTCGGCGAGCGGATCGCGCTCGATGCGCTGTTCGTATTGTCGAACAAGCGCCGACCCTTCGAGGCGGCCGAGGTGGGTCTGGGTCGCGCCAAGCTCGCGCGCTTCGGTGAGTGAGACGTCCGGATGCCGGGTGAGGTGCTCGAGGAGCCGCGCTTCGATTGAGCGCGGATTGCGCTCCACAAGTTCGGTGGCGTGGGCACGGGCCGTGTCGACTGTTGCCGCCAGTGCGACCCGGCGCTCGAACCGTGGCCGCCCTCGTGGACGCGAGAGACCCTGCGCGACGGTGAGGTGTCCGTCGCGCTGCAGCCGTTCGAGCAACGTGAGGCTCACCGCTCCGGCAGCGTCGCGCAGTTCGTCGAGCGATACGCGTCCATTCGCGGCGATGTACTGGAGGATGCGCTGGTCTTTCGGGTAGATGGGCAAGAGGGGAGGCACGTCGACCGGGGAGACCATCGTGACCGGCTTCTGGCCGTAACCGGAGGGAAGGCAGCAACTGACGCAGTCCCAGAGCGGCGCGAAGTACTCCTTTGAAAGCCACTGCGCGAGGGCGATGTGCGCGTCGTCGAGGATCGGCTCCGGGTCGGCGACCGCTGCGATCGGTCGCACCGCCTGCAGCGGTGTGGAGTCCGTAAGCCCCAGTACAATGCCCTGGAGGATGCGCGGCCCGAACGGCACGAAGACCGCCTGGCCCGTCGCAACCTTCTGCCCTTCGGCGACGGAGTAGGTGAACGGCGCGCGAGCCGGCTGGCCGGTATGCACGGCCACTTCGGCCAGCACGGCGCCGGGCGCCACCAGTTCGGCGGGGTCGTTCACCGGGAAGAGCGGCTGGGTCACGCGCAGATCATCGAAGTTCGAACCGGGGCTTGTCGATCGCGGCTACTGGCCGCCCGCGGCTTCCGCGAATTCCGGTGAGCCCTGCCGCACCGGCTCGCGCGTCCCGATACCGCGCGTCAGCGCCAGGAACACCGGCGCTCCGGTGACCATCACCACGCCCGCGAAGAAGAACGAGTGGGCTAATCCCGACAGATCGAATATGAGCCCACCAACGATCGAACCGACGACGATTCCCGCGCCGTTGGCGGCGGAGTTGAGTCCGAGCACGGTGCCCATTCCGACCTTCCGCCCGGCGACCACCTGGATGGCGCTCGCCGAGACAGCCGAGATGGCGCCGGTGGCCCCCATGCCGAGAAGCACGAGCACGACGAGCGTGTAATTCGGCACGACGCCAACGAACGCCAGCAGCACGCCGTTCGCAATCAGCCCGCCAGCGACGAGCAGCGCGCGGTTGTAGCGGTCCGCCATTCGACCGAAGAGCGGCTGAGCCAGCCCACCCGTGAGATCCTGGGTGGCGAACGCGAGCCCGATGGCGAGAGGGCGCGCGTGGAGGCCATCTTCCAGCCGGAGCGCGAGGAAGCTGAACGATGCTCCCATGGCGAGCGAGATGAGGAACTGGTGCGTGGTTACCGCGACGACCAGCCGTTCGGCCATGGCCGTTCGGAACGGTGTCTGCGGCGCCGGAGCGTGGCCACGATCCTCGCGTTCCCGGCGGTCCAGTTCCGCCGGGCTGTGCCGCGGAAGCCACCAGAGCAGGATGAGCGCCGACAACGCCATGAGCAGCGCCATCGCGACGAACACTGAGCGGAAACCGACCTCCTGCCGCAAAAGACCCGCGATAAGCGGCCCAGTGCCGAAGCCGACAATGTCCGCGGTAGCAAAGACGCCAAGCCAGCGGCCTTCCTGTCCTCGCGGCGTCATATCACCGACGTAGGCGCGCGCGACCGAGAAGATCAGACTCGTTCCGAATCCGCTGAACGCCCGGAACGCGATGACCTGGTAGAAGCTCTCCGCCGTGAGGTACCCGAGCGCGGCAATCAGGTAGACCAACAATCCGGCGACGATGAACGGCTTACGCCCGTAGCGGTCGGAAAGTCGGCCTGCGAACGGCCCGAAGAACGTCTGGACGATGGCGAAGACGGAGAATGTGAGGCCGAGCCAGACGCCGCTCGCACCGAGGGTTTCGGCGTACACCGGCAGCAGCGGCGACACCATCGAAATGCCCAGCGTCGCAACGAAGACAGCGACGTAGAGGGCAATGAAGGGACGCGAGCGCACGGATCAACCGTACCCGCCGGAGTTCGAACACTAAAGCGATGGGCCGGAACTGGCGGCTTCGCGTTGTCTTGCCATCCGTTTCGCTCATCCCGCCCGGCATGGTCTAGACTCGGAGGACAGTCTCTGGCCGGGCAGGCGCAATGAAGATTTTCGATATCCATGTCCACTTTCCGCGGAACTGGGAGAACCCCGACGAAGACCCGGCTCCGATGCTGGACCGCCTCGTCGAGCGTCTCCACTCGGCTGGTGTTACGAAGGCGTGCCTGCTTACCGGTGGACGCTTCGGCCCCTCGTACGAGCGGGGGATGGAGCTTGCGGAGAAATACCTCGACCTCTTCATCCCGGTCGCAGTGATCGACCCGGAGGAGATCGATGGCGAGGGTGTACAGCGTCTCTACGAGATGGGCTATCGCGGACTCAAGCTCATCGGTGTGCAGCGGCCGTACGACGAACCCGACTACCTGCCGACCTACGCGAGGGCCCAGGATCTGAATATGCCGGTGCTCTTCCACATGGGTGTCATCGGTGGCGGACTCGACTATTCGATCACGCACCCCCGGCGCGACGCGGCCGCCGCCCAGACCTACCAGCGGATGACGGCGATGCTCGACCGCCAGCCTCCGCGCAACGCGACCTCGATCCGGATGTCGCCGCTGCACCTCGATTCGATCGCCAATCGCTTCCCAAAGCTCAAGATCATCGGCGCGCATCTCGGAAACCAGGGCAACTACGACTACGCGACCTCCGTCGCTCGATGGCGACATAATGTCTACTTCGATATGAGCGGTGGTGAGACCATCGAACGCCACATGGTCGACCGCAAGCTGCTTGCCGCGAACAGCCAGGGCGAGTTCGGACACGAGAAGTTGATCTTCGGCAGCGACTGCGGGATGGATGAAATCCGGGAGCACATCGACCGCTTCGAGGTGATTTACGACCAGCTCGGCCTGACCGAAGACGAACGTGAGCGGCTCTGGTGGCGGAACGGCGCTGAACTGTACGGCCTCGAAACGCCGGTGTTCGCGCAGGAGTGAGCCTGGCAACCGCGCCGTTCGGCCGGAACCAGTCCGCCGCGAATATCACGGCGCGGACGGTCATCCTCGGGGCCCTGGCTGCGCTCGGCCTCGGCGCCTACGTTTCGCTCCGGCCCGAGCAGCCCTGGATACTCGTCCTCACGACGATCCTTGCGGCGCTCGGTACGGATGGCCTGGTGAAAGCGCACCCGCAGTGGCGCGACCTGCGCCCGCTCGATTCGGCCGTCTATACCTTCCTCCCGGCGCTCTTCGTCCTTGGGAGTGGGCTGTTTATCGATCACGCCGTCGAAGGCTACGGGCGCCAGCCCGCGGCAATCGTCGCGGGAGTGGCCGTAGCGCTGGTCGCCTTCGGCGAGTACCAGACGGTCGACTTCGACGGGAGGCTCTTCGGACGGTTCCGGGTTCTGATGGCGGTCGTCACCTACGTGACCGCGTTCGCGTTCTTCACAGTGATTTACAGCCGTGACTTCGACCTCACGTTCGCCGGTCTCTTCATCGCGGGTGTGAGCGCGCTGCTGGCGATGGAACTGTTCCGCGAGAGCCGGTTGTTGGGCCTCAGCAGCCTGCTGGTCAGCCTCGCCATTGGTGTCACGCTCGGCGAGTTCCGGCTGGCGTTGTATTTCTACCCCCTCGATGGACTGCTTGCTGGCGCGCTGCTGCTCATTGCCTTCTACCTCGCCACGGGCATCGTCCATCACATCCTCGACCGGGACCTCGACCTGGCCACCGCCGCCGAGTACGTCGTGGTGACGCTGGGCGCCTCAGCCGCTGTGGTGGTCGCACGGGTCGTCACCGGGTAGCAAAAGGCCCTCGTTGTCCGAGGGGCCTTTCGCGGTCTGAATGCTGCGCCTGGTGTCAGGCAGCCGGGTCTAGCGTGCGGATGTCGCGGGTCGGCTCATCGCTGGCCGGCGCGAGTCGCGCCGAGCCGTGGCGGCGAATGTGCCGCTCGATCCACTGCCGCTCAATGTCCGGCGCGCCCGAGAACCGGGCAGCGCAGCGAGGACATGCGGTCATGTGATTCCTCTTTCTGTGCATAGTCACTTTGTAGTATCGGCAGGTTGGATGAACAAACCGATAAGGATTTCCCTACGGCCCATGCCAAACTCCCTGCAATTCGTTCCCTGCGCGCGAACACGCCTGCGCACGGGCACACTGTGGACCCCCGTCGCCACCCTGCCGTACAGCAACGGGTTGCGCGACGGCTGCGGTTGGCTCACCGTTCGACGGCGATGAGCACCCTCACCATCTGTTCCTGGAACGTCAATGGCCTTCGCGCCACCATCAAGGCCGGCCACTTCGGCCAATGGTTGATGGACTCAAAGCCCGATATCGCCGGGTTCCAGGAGGTGAAGGCCACTCCCGATCAAGTGCCCGAAGAGCCCTGGACGGCTCTCGGCTATCGCAGCTGGTGGCATCCCGCACAACGGGCCGGTTACAGCGGTGCGATTTTGCTTTCGAAACAGGAACCGCTCGAAGTCCGTGTCGGCCTTGGTATCGAAGCGTTCGACTCCGAAGGGCGTGTCATCCAGGCCGACTACCCGGAGTTTACCGTAATCACGTCGTATTTTCCAAACGCCGGCCGCGGGGTGGAGCGCATGGCCTACAAACTCGACTTCTACGCCGCTTTCCTCGCCCACGTGAACAGCCTTCGTGCGGAGGGGAAAAAGGTTGTCTTCATGGGCGATTTCAACATCGCGCACCACGAGATCGATGTCGCCCGGCCCGACGAAGCGCTCAAGGGCACCGGGTTCCTGCCCGAAGAGCGCGCCTGGCTCGACCGCCTCGCCGCCGAGGGTTACGTCGACACCTTCCGCCACTTCCACCCCGACGCCCGCGACGAGTACAGCTACTGGGACGCCTGGCGCGAACGCCGCGCCCGCAACATCGGCTGGCGCATCGACTATGTGATGGTCAGCGACGACCTCCTCCCGAACGTCCGGCGCGCTTTCATCCAGCAGGACGTTTTCGGTTCGGATCATTGCCCGGTGGGAATCGAACTGGAGGTGGGCGCGTAGACCGACGGCGCCGGCTGCCCGGTCGCTTTGACCCCGCGCGGCTCAGTCCGTAGATTGGATCGAGGTTCGGGCGGGCCTTGCAGTTCGGGGTGTAGCGCAGCCTGGTAGCGCACTTGTATGGGGTACAAGAGGTCCCGCGTTCGAATCGCGGCACCCCGACCACTCACTCTGGCAAGCCAATGTTCGCAGCGTCCGGGCAGCGTCGGGAATTGAAAGAACCCCCGACGCACCGCGGCGAGGGTTCTCGCGTTTCTGTCTCGCGTTGGGCGCTTGCCGGGCTACTCGACGGTGATCTTGCCGACCATGTTCGACTTGCCCGCGCACTGGTAGGAGAAGGTCGAGCCAGCGGATGCGAACACGCGCTCGTACGTGCCGGATGACTGCTCGGGGGCGGCCGAGCCGCTCATGAGAATCGAGCAGGGAACGTTCGCCGTCCACTTCCAGATGACCTTGGTGCCGGCCTTGATGGTGACCGTTGCAGGATCGAACGCCCCGTCCTTGATTTCGATGATCTGCTCGACGGCCGGCTGGTTGCTCACCTGTGTTCGTGCGTCGATGGCCACGTTCGAGGTGTCGATGTCCGACTTCTTTTCGCCACCACCGCCACACGCCGCGCCAATCACCGCTACCGCCAACAGGCACCCGAGAAGGCCGACCACGGCCACCTTTCGAATCTGAGTTGTCACTATCCCCTCCCCCGGGTTCGAGACCCTGACTAGGTTCGGGATACTAGGAGCCACCGGCGTTGATTACAAGGATTGATTCACGCCTGGCTTGCTATCTATCACACCAATAACTCATGCCACAGCAATCAATTGGGTGAATCGATTTGCACTGTAACTGTCGATTGGCGCGGGATCTCCGCGAGGCGGAACAGTTCGCGCGCCACCCGAACCGTGCCCGAAGAGCCGTCGCCGTGGTGCATTGCGCGGGTGAGCCAGGTTGCCCGGACGTGCGCATCGAGGTGGATTGCCGGGCCGTCCGTCCGGCTGAGGTCGGCGTGGACGTGCATCTCGCCAGATTCGCCGGTGGAGTTCACGCTGAGGTAGCCGACACCGAACCGTTCGGCGCTGAAGGGGCCGCTCAGGTATGCCAGCGGGCCGGAGCCGAGGCGTTGGCTGTGCTCTTCGCTCGAAAGCACCAGTTGGTCGGGTGAAAGTTCGATCGGCTCGATGGGAATGTCGCCGAACGATGGCGCCGCGCCTGGCGGCAAGTCGCTCGCTACCTCAGAAGAAACCGTGGTCATGACCTTCCTCCCCTGTGAGATTCGATGGAAATGCGGCCGGGCGGCATGCTCGTTTGTGGAGCAGCCGGGTGGAGACTGTGTTGGCGTCGGGTGTGCGCTCAGTCATGGCGATACCTCTGGACGAAGCGGCCGATGCGTTCAAGCGCCCGCTCGATCTGCTCGTAGCCGCTGGCGTAGCACGCGCGCACGTAGCCTTCGCCACAGGCGCCGAAGGCACTGCCCGGCACGACGGCCACCCGCTCCTCGGCCAGTAGCCGCTCACTGAACGAGACACTGTCGAGCCCGGTTACCGAAATATCGGGGAATGAGTAGAAGGCGCCCTTCGGCTCGAACGTTGGGAGGCCGATGGCGCGAAACCCATCCACGATCAGACGGCGGCGGCGGTCGTACTCGGCCACCATCTCTTCGACGAACGACTCTCCTTCGTCGAGCGCGGCAACCGCTGCGTACTGCGAGGCCGTGGGCGCGGACATCATGACGTACTGGTGGACCTTCATGACCGCCTCCG
Organism: uncultured Anaerolineaceae bacterium; assembly: GCA_964470735.1. Classification (GTDB taxonomy): domain Bacteria; phylum Chloroflexota; class Dehalococcoidia; order Tepidiformales; family Tepidiformaceae; genus Amarobacter. The sequence continues at coordinate 3,085 of CAYYDX010000047.1, read as the reverse complement.
CGAGTTCCGCGGGCGCCGCCACCCAGCCCAGCCGCCAGCCGGTCATCGCGTATGCCTTGCTGAACCCGCCAAGGAGGACTGTTCGCTCGGCCATGCCGGCGAGCGAGGCGAAGCAGGTGTGTTCGCCGACGTACGTCATCCGGTCGTACAACTCGTCGCTGATGACCGCGAGATCGTGCTTGCGCGCCACTTCGCTGACCGCGAGCAGGTCTTCGCGACCCATCGTCGCGCCGGTGGGGTTCGACGGATAGCCGAGGAGCAGCGCTTTGGTTCGAGGCGTGATGACCGACTCGATGTCGTGCGGCAGGAGCCGGAAGTCGTTTGCCGCGTAGGTTGGCACCGGCACGAAGGACCCGCCGGCCATGAGTGTCGCCGGCAGGTAGGCGACGTAGCCCGGGTCGGCGCAGAGCACCTCGTCGCCGGGGTCGAGCAGGGCACGCAACGCGACATCGAGCGCTTCGCTGGAGCCGCTCGTGATCACGATTTCGGTGCGCGGGTCGTAGCGGACGCCGTAGAGCCGCTCCAGGTGCGCGGAAAGCCGCTCGCGCAGTTCGAGCAGCCCGTAATTCGAGGTGTAGTGGGTGTCGCCCCGCTCGATGCTCCGGATGGCTGCCCGCGAGATCGGTTCCGGCGTCACGTAGTCCGGCTCGCCGACCCCGAGTGAGATGACATCCTCGATGGTGCTGAGGAGATCGAAGAACTTGCGAATCCCGCTGGGCGGGATCGCCTGGATCCTTCGTGAGATGAACCGGGACGGGCCGGCGCTCACGGTGGCGGTCATATGGGCTCTCCTGTCTCCCCCAGGTAGCCTCTCCCTCAACGAAAGACCGCCACGGGGGCGGTCTTTTGAATGTGCTTGTGCCGTGTCTACCGCGACCGCCAACTTTGCCCGCGCGCATGCGCAGCGGCAGCAGCCGCGGCTGTAGCGAGGAGCGCGTTCAGCAGTGCGAAGTTCGACATTGCCCGGTTACTGTGTCGGCTGCTGTACATAGCGTCAATAGAGCGAAGCGAGAATTGCCGCCCGCCGTCGCCGCGCTTTACGTGTCCCGCTTTCCAGATCCGCCACAACCCCCCACAATCCGCGCCATGTCAGACGACCTCACGCTCCTCACCATCGCCGAAGCTTCCGCCCGAATCGCGCGCCGCGAACTCTCGCCGTCCGAACTGACCGGGGCGTACCTCGACCGCATCGAGCGGTTGAACCCGGCGATAAACGCCTACGTGACGGTGACCGCGGAACGTGCCCGCGACGAAGCGGCCCGGGCAACGGCCGAGATCGCCGCCGGGCGGTACCTCGGACCGCTCCACGGCATCCCCCTCGGCCTGAAGGATCTTTACGACACGGCCGGAATCGAGACCGTGGGTGGTTCGAAAATCCTCGCTGGACGGGTACCCGACCGTGACTGCACGGTCGCGCGGAAGCTCTCGGAGGCCGGGGCAATCCTGCTCGGAAAGACCAACACGCACGAGTTTGCCTGGGGCACCACCACGAACAACCCGCATACCGGCGCCACCCACAACCCGTGGGACCTCGAGCGCATCCCGGGTGGTTCGAGCGGCGGCAGCGGCGCAGCGATAGCAGCGCGCATGGCGGCGGGAACGCTCGGCACCGACACGGGAGGCTCGATCCGGATCCCGGCCGCCCTGTGCGGCTGTGTCGGTCTGAAACCAACGTGGGGCCGGGTCTCGAAGGCGGGCGTGCTGCCCATGTCGTGGCAGTTCGACCACCCGGGGCCAATCGTGAAGTGCGTCGAGGATGCCGCCCTGCTCCTGCAGGCGATCGCGGGATACGACACCGAGGACTTTGCGACCGTGCCCGTGCCGGTTCCCGACTACCGTGAGGCGCTCGACCGGGGAATCGCCGGGCTGCGGGTTGGGGCGCCGCGCGAGGAGTTCTTCGGCCTGCTCGACGCCGAGGTTCGCGTTGCGATTGAACTGGTGATCGAGCAACTCCAGAGACTTGGCGCGGAGATTGTCGATGATTTTGACCCGGGCTTCACCCGCGACCTGACGATGAAAGCGTGGCTGGTCTGCCTCGCCGAGAGCCAGGCCTACCACCGACCATGGTTCCCCTCGCGCAAGGACGACTACGGCGCCGACCTCCAGGAGACCCTGGCGCTGCCGTTGCCTGATGCGAAGGGTCTCGCCGATTCGTACCGGGCCGTGTACGACGTTCGCGAAGGTCTGCGGCGTGCGTTCGAGCGAGTCGACCTCATGGTGACCCCGGCGACCATGCGCACGGCGTCGAAAATCGGTGAGGACGAGGTAGAGGTCGATGGCCACATGCTCTCGACGGGCGCGGCGTTCGCTTCGATGACGATGCCGTTCAACATCGGCGGTGTCCCCGCCATCACCCTCCCGTGCGGGCTTTCCAGCGAGGGGCTGCCGATGTCGGTTCAACTGGCCGGCCGGCCGTGGGATGAAGTGACTGTGCTGCGCGGAGCGGCCGCGCTCGAAGGCGAACTGGGACGGCTAACACCAGAAATCTGACCCGCTGGTAGGTCAGCTATCCGCTGCACTCGCGAGAAGTTCCTGTGCCGCACGCAAGTTCGCCTCGCCTGGCCCACCGAGCATCGCCGCAATCTCGGAAGCCCGTTCGTCCCCGCTTACTGGTGTTACCTCAGACCAGGTTCGTTCGCCGTCGGTCTGCTTCGAAACGACGAAATGGCAGTCCCCGAAGGCTGCAACCTGGGGAAGGTGCGTGATGCAGAGCACCTGGTGGCGAGAGGCGAGTCGTCGCAGTGCCTGCCCCACGACGGCGCCGGTTCGCCCGCCCACGCCTTCGTCCACCTCGTCGAGCACTTCGAGCCGTCCACTTCCGGATGCCCCGAGCGCCGTGGTGAGGGCGAGCAGGAAGCGCGACGTCTCGCCGCCGCTTGCCACGGCGGACAGGGGCCGCGGTGTCTCGCCAATGTTGAACGAGACCAGGAACTCCACGCGGTCGACGCCCGTTTCGGTGAACGCAACCGGGTGACGTTCGCCGGGCGGCGCTTCGCCGGCAACCTGGCTCGTGGTAATGACGATTTCGTAATCCGGGAGCGAGACGAGCGGCCCGTTCGCATCATCCTCACATGCGAAACCGACA
>CAYYDX010000046.1:0-25333 GCA_964470735.1 uncultured Anaerolineaceae bacterium | reverse complement strand
AATTGAGCGCGCGGGTTCAGGCTTCCGTGGAAGGAGTTCTTGGCGGTGACACCTGCGAACTGCTGAACGGTCGTCCCGTACCGCTTCATGTGGTTCCGGGCCGCGGCCGCGTAGATGTCCATGAACATCGAGCGGTTCTCGCCGGCGCCCTCCCCTGAAGAGCCTGGCGCCGCCGCCTTCGCTCCTTCCTTGAGCCGGGCCATGATCTCCTCGAGGGCTTCGACGTCCACCGCGCCGCTGAACGCCGCGAAGCTTTTCCGCTTGTCCTCGTGGTACAGCTTCTCAACACCAACGGCGAGGACGACGTCGTACAGACCGGCCGTCACCATCGCCGACGCCTGGTGAAACGCCGTCGAAGCGCTCGCGCAGGCGTTCTCGACATTGATCACCGGGATCTTGCCGATTCCGGCCGACCGCAGGACGACCTGCCCGCGGATGCACTCCTGGCCGGTGACGAGCCCCGCGGCGGCGTTACCAACGAACGCGGCTTCGATGTCATCGTTGGTCAGCCCGGCGTCGCTGATTGCGGTGCGGATAGCCTCGGAACCGATCGACTTCAGGCCACGGTCGAGCATCTTGCCGAATCGGGTCATCCCAACCCCGGCAATGACGGCATTCATCTTCATCGCGAGAACTCCTTAGATGAGCCCGTTGCCCTTGATACCAAGGGCGTTGCGCAGGTACTCGAGCTCGGCTTCGCGCCACGGCGCGGGGGCGGGCGTCTGTAGCATGCCGGTCTCGGTGAGCTCGTCCACAACCTCGGGGCAGCGCGGGAACGGGTTACCATAGCCGTTCATGTGGAAGAGCTTCTCGAAGGGCTGCCGTGGGCGCTGGCCGCCGGCGTCGGGGCTCTCGGCCGGGTAGCCGACGGTCTGCAGGATGAGAATCCGGGCGCTGTCCGGCAGGCCGAGGTTCTGCTTCATCTTCTCGGTATTGCCGCCACCGAGCAGGCAGGTGCCGAGACCCTGCTCGAAGGCCATCAGGGTGGCCTGCGCGATGCCCTGGCCGCAGTCCATCTCGTTCATCCCCGGCTCCTTCAGCCGCTCCTTGATGCCGGAGAAGAACGGGATGAGCTGGCGCTCGAGCGCCTCTTCCTTGTCGTCGCCAAAGCCGAGGGCGCCGGCCTTCAGCAGTTCGCGAAGCCGGTCCGATTGCTCATCCACCGCAGCCGTTTCGACGTACCAGACGATGACGACCGGCGCGACGCGGATCTGGAACCCGGCGACGGGCGCGGTAATTGCCTTGATAACCTCGGGCGGCGCCGTGTCTTTGAACACGACGACCGCGCGCAACGACTGGACGTTGCCCCAGTGTGACGCGATCCGCGCAGCTTCGAGCATCCGCTGGATCTTTTCCGGTTCGACTGGCTTGTAGGGCAGCATGAACCGGATTGAACGTCGCTTCCCGATGACTTCTCTGAGTTCCAATGGGGTCTCCTTTCGGACGAAACTGATTCAGAGCCGGGCGGCGCCGACGAGACTGAGGATGTCGTTGCAACCGTCCTCAATCATCGAGGCGCGCGCATCGCGCATGAGCTTCTCCATCGGGAATTCCCGCGTCAGCCCATTACCGCCAAAAATCTGTAGTGCCTGGCTGGCAACTTCGAAGGCCGTGTTCGTGGAGAACACCTTCGAAGCGATGGAGTATTGGATGAGCGGCGGGTTCGTCGCGTTGTAATGAACCACCCGGCGCGAGAGCGACCGGGCCGCTTCCACCTGGGCGAACATCTTGAACAGCCGCGCCTTCACGCTCTGGTGCTCGAAGATTGGCACGCCGCCCTGGACGCGCGTCTTCGCGTATTCCACCGCGTGCTCGAGTGCAGCCCGCGCCACCCCGACGAAGGTGGTACCCATGCTGGCGTTCGCGCCGGTAAGAATCTGCTCGACAATTGCGCCGTACGCCTCACAGCCGACCACCATGTACTCGGCCGGAATACGCACGTCGTCGAAGAAGATCTCGCCCTGGTTCAGAGCACGCTGCCCGAGCTTGTCGGTCGGCTTCCCACGCGAAACACCGGGCAGGTCGAGCGGCACAACCGCGACACCGCCGCCGCGGAAGCCCAGGGACGGGTCGATCGTGCAAAACAGTGCCGCCACGGTCGCGATCGAGCCGTTCGACACCCAGGCCGACTTCTGGCCGCGGATGACGTAGTCGTCGCCGTCGCGCGTTGCGATGCAGTTCGCGCGCACCTTTGGGTCGTCGAAATGCTTTTCCGTGAAGGTCAGCGAATCACTGCCATGGTCGGGTTCGGTGACCGCCCAGCAGCCCACTTCGTCTTTCCCGGAGCGGACGTAGCGGTCGATGAGCGCCTCTCGGCCGGACATCATCGCGAACATCTTGTGGAAGTTCGAAACGCCGAGGCTGATGGCCAGGCCGGAGTCACCCCAGCCCATCTCTTCACTGGTGATGGCGCGCAACCGGGCTCGCTCGAACGGTGACAACTCCGCGGTCGCCGCTTCCTGGTCTGCAAGGCCTGCCTCGCGGTACTTGCGGAAGACGTCCCAAAGAATCGAGTTCGAGGCGATAACGTCCTGCGGGTCCTGCAGCCGGTCGAGTTGTATGCCGGCCGGACGCATCACTTCCTTCGCGAATCGATGGGCGGTGTCGCGTATCGCGCGTTCGGTGTCCGAGAGTCCTACTTCGATATCGGTAATCACTTCGCGGCGCTCCCTTCGTCTATTGGCGGGACGGTAGGCCGCAAGCTGGTTCCATCGATATGACCGCGATCATGACTTTGCGCCGAATCCCGCCCGTACGGTTTTGCTCAGCGGCGGCCCGAGGGCCGGGTTCGCCGCCCTGGAGGCAGAACATGTTCGCACCATCGATCAACGTCGATCTCGAGAAACTGAAGGGCGCCGAAGAGGCAAAGCCAGCTGCTCGTAAGCCGAAGAAGGTCGCCGCGCGAGGCGGCGCCGCAGCTGCGAAGACCGCGAAGCCGGCCAGCGAGAAGTAACCCAAATCCCTTTCCAACCCCGGGACTGGAGTGCGAAGGATGGCGACTCTGACGGCAACGCGTGCCCCGCTCAAGCGGCTCAAACCGCTCGATGCCTCGGCGCGCCTCGATGAACTGCTCTCACGGCCGTACGAGTACCGCTCGTGGGAGGATGTCTATCGCGACCAGTGGACCTGGGATCGCGTCGTCAAGGTCACGCACACCCGGGTCAACTGCATCTCCGCCTGCTCACTCGATGCCTACGTCAAGGATGGCATCGTCTGGCGCGAAGAGCAGAACGCAACCTACGAGAAGTCCTTCGCCGACGTCCCCGACTTCAATCCACGCGGCTGCCCGATGGGCTGCGTCTACTCATCTGTGATGTATGACCCAACCCGCGTGAAGTACCCCATGAAGCGCGCCGGCAAGCGCGGCGAAGGCAAGTGGGAGCGGATCAGTTGGGACCAGGCACTGACCGAGATCGCCGACAAGATCATCGATGTCGCCGAGACGGATGGCCCCGACTGCGTCGTGTACGACAACGGCACGACGAATCTCGACTTCGGCATCGGCTCTCCAATGGAATCCCACCTCTTCGGGACCGGTATCGGCAGCACCACCATCGACTCCTACGCTGGTGTCGGTGACCTTCCCACGGGACTGATCCAGACCTGGGGTCTGTACATGTCCGAAGGGACGGCAGATGACTGGTTCCTTTCCGATTACATCCTTGTTTGGATCGGCAACCCTTCGTACACAAAAGTGCCCGAAGCCCACTTCATGTGGGAGGCCCGCTATCGCGGCGCCAAAGTCGTAAGCATTGCGCCCGATTACAACGCATCGACCATTCATGCCGACCGCTGGCTCAACGTCCGCTTCGGAACCGACGCTGCACTTGCCCTGGGCATGGTGAACACCATCCTCGAGGAGGGTCTTTACGACGAGGCATACATCAAGGAGCAGACCGACCTGCCCTTCCTCGTCCGCGCGGACAACGGCCAGTACCTGCGCGAGTCCGATGTCTACGAAGATGGCAACGATGCGGTGTTCTTCGTCTGGAACACGCTGACCGGCCGCAAAGAGTCGCCGACCGGAACCTGGGGTTCGCCGTACTCAACCATCGCGGCTGATGAAGACCTCGACCCGGCGCTCGAAGGCGCCCACCGGGTTCGCCTGAAGGACGGCAAGACCGTGACGGTCCGGCCCGTGTTCGAATTGCTGAAGAAACGCGCCGCGGAGTACTCGCCCGAGGCCGTGGCGGCGATCACCGGCGTAGCTGCAAACAACATCCGCACCGTTGCGCGCGAATTCGCCGCCGCAAAGACGGCCATGATCTACTCGTCCTGGGGCGCCTGTAAGCACTACCACTCCGACCTGTTCCAGCGCGGCATGGCGTACATGTGCGCGCTCACCGGCAACTCGGGCGGCAAGCCCGGCAGCGGGATCAAGGTCTCGACATGGTGGCCGCCGCCAAATGGCGCGCTTACCGGCGGGAGTCTCGGCGGCCCACAGGTCCGGCTCAACACCGACCCTGTCCCAGAGTTGCCAATCGACCGCGTGAGCGTCCAGGAACTCTCGAAGGTCACCTTCCAGGCCGGACGTCTCGGCCACGCGACACCGCTTATTCCGTGGCTCTACGCACACGACCCCAAATGGGCTGAAACAGCCTCGAAGCAGGAGTACAACGACCCGAGTCTTCCGCGCCCCGCCCGGGAGTACATCGAGGAGGCCCTCGACGCCGGATGGCAGCCGATTTCCCCGCCACGGGGCAAGCGGCCGCGGTTCCTCTACTACTCGGGGCCGAACCCGCTGCGCCGCTGGCCCAATCCGGGAGTCATCCGCGACAGCCTGTGGGCGAGCATCGACATGATCGTCACGCTCGACTTCCGGCTTTCGACATCGGCCCTCTACTCCGACTACGTCCTGCCCGGCTGTGGTTACTACGAAAAGCCAGGCATCAAGTACACGAGCACCTATGTGCCATACGTCGTGGTCGGCGACCGCGCGGTTCCGCCGCTCTACGAATCGAAACACGAGTGGGACGTGGCCTTCCTGCTGGCGAAGAAGATCCAGGAGCGCGCCATCGCTCGTGGGACGAAGCCCTATCGCGACCGGCAGGGGGTCGAACATCGTCTCGACCGACTCTTCGACGAGATGAGCGCGGACGGCGCCTATGACGCGGGCCCCGAAGGCGAAGAGCGCGCGCTCGACTTCATCCTCCAGAACTCGGCCGTTACCCGGAACAGCGGACTCGGCGAGGGCGCATGGGCGAAAGCGGCCGAAAAAGGCATGGTCAAGATCAAGGCCGTGCAGCCGTCCGCCCTCGCCGTCCAGTTCAACTCCGTCTATAGCGACTACTCGGAGGAGCGGCCGCTCTACTCCTGCGGCTGGTTTGTCGAACGCAAGAACCCCTGGCCGACCCTCACCGGGAGGCAGCAGTTCTACATAGACCACCTCTGGTTCCGGGAAGCGGGCGAGGAACTGCTAGTGCACAAGGAACCCGTAAACGCCGGCGGCAAGTACCCGCTCCGCATGACCGGCGGCCACACGCGCTGGAGCATGCACAGCATCTGGCGGGCAAGCGAAGAACTGCTTCGCCTGCAGCGCGGCGAGCCGGTCGCCTACATCGCCGTCCGCGACGCCGAAGCGCGAGGTATCCGTGACCACGACCAGATTCGCGTGCACAACGACGTCGGCTCGTTCGAACTGCGCGCAAAGATCTCGCCGGCTGTGCAGCCAGGCACGGTCATCGTCTACCACGCCTGGGAGGGCTACCAGTTCAAGGACTGGGCCACCCAGAACGACGTGGCCGCCAGCCCGATCAAGCCGACGAATCTCGTCGGCGACTACGGCCAACTCCACTACCGGATGGCCTCGTACACGATGAACCACGTCCCGAAGGAAGTGGCGGTCGAGATCGAACGTGTGGGTGATGCCAGGTGACCACTGCTACCTCCACGCGACTCATCGCCCGACCCCTTCCTCCGCATGACGGCGGAGTTCTTGGCCCACATGGCGCCGGCTGGGCTGCCACGGAAGAGGTCGAGGTGACACTCGAACCGACTCCGCTCGACGCACAGCCGTCCGCCTACGTCCAGGTGGCGTGGGCTGATCGAAGACATGGAGTGACGCCGTCGGCGCGTGTCGCGGCAGCCGTGACCGGCGGCGTCCTCCGTGTGCGGATTCGCTGGGCCGCGCTCAACCCGCGCCCTGCGATCACCGACAACAACGTTTACGCAGACGCCTGCGCGTTGATGTTTCCGCTCAACGGGGAGTCCGCCGAACTGGCCACGATGGGTGACGCCCAACGTCCCGTTCGGGCATGGCATTGGCGAGCAGGAACCGCAATCCCGTTCGTCGTGACCGCCACCGGCCTCGGCACGACCGAGAGAGAAAAAGCGCCCCACACCGTCACCGTCGAAAGCGCATGGCACAACGATGAGTGGTGCGTTGTCTTCAGCGGCCCGCTCGATGGCGCTGGTTCCCCATCGCGGCCCGGGCGCCAGGTACCGATGGCGGTCGCCATCTGGCAGGGCGCGGTCGAAGAGCGGGGCGGAATCGCTTCGCACACGCCGGCATGGCTCACACTCGAACTCCCGGAGTAGGACTGGAGAAGACCATGGGCAATCTCAAGAGACTCCCACCCCGGCAGATGGTCATGGTCTTCGACCTGAACAAGTGCCTTGGGTGCCAGTCATGCTCACTCGCCTGCAAGACCCTCTGGACCGACGCGCCAGGCATGGAATCGATGTGGTGGAACATCGTCAACACGATGCCCGGTGAGGGCACCCCGCGCGGCGCTTTCACTCACGGTGGCGGCTATCGCGATGGCAAGCCGGTGCCTGGCACCTTCCCGTCCCTCCGTGAATTTGGCGAAGCATGGGACTTCGACCACCAGTCAACCTTCGGCGAAGGCGAGCGCATTCCTCTCCATCCCCGCAACCGGGACGGCAGCGCACCGGACTGGGGCCCGAACTGGGACGAAGACCAGGGCGGTGGCGAGTATCCCAACTCCTTCTTCTTCTACCTGCAGCAGGTCTGTGCCAACTGCTCGAAGCCCGCTTGCCTCGAGGCGTGTCCCCGCGAGGGCCTCTACCGTCGCGAAGAAGACGGCGTCATCCTCATCGACGAGCAGCGCTGCCACGGCTACCGGTTCTGTGCCGAAGCCTGCCCCTACAAGCGGATCTACTTCAACCCGCAGCGGGTCATCGCGCAGAAGTGCATCTCTTGTTACCCGCGACTCGAAGCTGGCGTGGCGCCCGCGTGCGTTCGCCAGTGCCCTGGTCGCGTCCGCCACATCGACTACATGGACAACGTCGAAGGGCATCCGTACAAGTTGGTCAACGAATGGAAGGTGGCGCTGCCACTGCGGCCCGACTTCGGTACCGAACCGAACGTCTTCTATGTCCCGCCACTCTCTCCGTCAGCGTTCAACGAGGCTGGTGAGTTCGATGACAGCCGGCGCCGTATCCCCGATGAGTACCTTCGTGAACTGTTCGGCCCGGCCGTCGACGACGCCCTCGGCACCATCGCCCGGGAGCGCGAGAAAGTCGCGCGCGGAGAATCATCTGAACTGATGGACATCCTGATCTCTCGCGATTGGAACGACTTGATGGGGCCGTTTACGCAAAACCCGGCAACACTCCAACGGCCACCGGTGCGCTGATGACCGCCCGGCACAGCCCTGCGAGCACTGCCGAAGCCCGGCTCTACGCCATCCTCGCCGAGGTGCTCTCGTTCCCCACCGACGAACTCGCGGAACTCGCGTCTTCCGGGTTCCTGAGCTCGACGGTCGACGTCCTGGCGGCAGAGCTACCCTGGGCGCCCACGCTGCCGCTCGCCCACCAGGTCGCGGAACTCCCCACACCCGGCGAGCTGGAAGCCGAGTACATCTGCCTGTTCGATGTGCCCGACCGCGTTCCCACCCCGCTCTACACCGGGGTCTATGCACCACGTCGCCGCGACGCAATGGAGGAACTGCTTCGCACCTACCGCCACTTCGGCGTCACGGTGAGCGAAGACGCCCACGACCTTCCGGACTTCGTTCCCACGGTGCTCGAGTTCCTCGGATTCCTTGTGGATGGCGCGCAGGTGGCCGAGACTTCAGCGCTCGCCTCGTGGGAGCGCGCGACGGCGGACATCCTCGAACGCCACCTCTACCCATGGGCGGCGCAGACCACCGCCCGGCTCGAAAAGAAGCAGGCGACGCCGTTCTACCGCCACGTCATCGGCAGCATCGCAACAGTAACTACCGCGCGGCTCGCTGACCTTCGACAGACGTACCCCGCCAGCCTCGGAACCGCTCCTCGCGGTTAGCGCCCCAGCAGGTAGATCATCCCGTTTGCGTCGGACGACGCCATCATGCCGGTCCGGAAACGATTGTGGACGAAACGGCTGGAGCTGCCGGCGTCTGGAGTCTGCACGGGCAGTGACGGCGAGAACACCGTCACCTCGGCCATCTCTACGAGCTCCCACAGCGCCTGGATCGGCTGACCGGAGCGGGGGTCAGAGGGGACAACGTGCGCATTCGTCATGGGCAGCCCGACCGACTCGTCGATGTACCAGGACGGATGGGAGGCGAAAACCGGGCCGGTCTCGGCCATCCCCCAGAAGGTGAGGGCCGGACACTCCAGCGCCTTGCCAACTCGCCGGCGCTGGTCCGGGTCGAATGGGCCATCGACCGCGAGCAACGCCGCAGAGAGTTGCCGGCGCGCGTCTTTCGCCGAGCGCTTCGCCTCCCGGCAGGCGTGCGCAAAACCTTCGATGCCCGCGACCGTGTATTTCACGCCATGCCGGGGGATAAACCCGAGCAGCATGTCCGGGTCGGCCCCGGCTGGCGGAATCACGAGCGGCGCCCCGAGATGGAGTGGCGCGAGCACGGCCATCAGCCCTTCCCACGACGACAGCGGCAGGGTCGACATCCACGGCCCGTCCTGTGTCGCATCGAGGTAGGTGGCCATCGAGATGGCCATCGCCAGTAGCGACCGGTTCGAGTGCGACACCGGCGCGCCGTCAGTGCCATCAATGACCACTGCAGCCGCGCGCGGGTCGATTGGCCCGGGAACGGCTGGTGTCGCGCTATCGGGTTCTTGTCCCGCGACAACCGCAGCGCCGACCCTGGCTGCCAACGCAGCCGCGTCGTCGGCCGTGATGTGCATCTTCACCCCGGCAGCCAGCCCGGCCAGGAGCTCGATCACTGCCCCACGCGTGAGCGTACCGGGCAGTACGGCCAGCCTCGCTTCACCGGCGGCAACGGCGAGTGCCTGCGCCCGGCGTTCCACTTCGTCCTGGAGCGCCTCGTAGCTCACACTCCCCTGCTGGTCGATGAGCGCCGGCGCCTGTGGCTCCCGCCGGGCATTTCGAACCACGCAGAGATCGAAGATCGAATACGGGGGCACCCCAACGACCCGGGAGATCCCGGTTGGCCAGTACCACGATGGTGTGATGGCAATAGTCTTGGGCACGGAATACCTCCTTAGAACAGCCCGCCGTGCGGTAGCGACGCGGCGACGCCGACGCAGATCACAGACACGATCAGTTCGAACTTCAATGCGCGGTCCATCTGCTTGATCGCGCGGCCGATTCGCTGGCGCTCGGCCGCGATCTCCTCACTCGTCATATCCGGGCGTGAGCGCTTGCGCTGCGCCGGGTGCAGCCAGAACGCCATCGCCGAGACCGTCGCGAACAGCGCCGCCCAGCCGATCGAGAGAACCAGGAGCGTCCGCCCGTAGGGGTCGCCAGGGCTGAGTTCGGGCGCACCGGCCCGGGCCGCCAGGTCGGCTTCACCGAGGCGGAGAACCATGGCGAGGCCGGTCGCGCCAATCACCGTGAGCGAGGCCAGGGCGAACCAGCGGTACCGTGTGCCGGCGTTCTTGCAGACCACCCCGACCTGGGACGGTGGCATCGTGCGCTGTGCGTAGCGGAGCACCCACTCCATCGCTATCGAACCACCAACATAGACCGCCCAGGCGACCGCATGGAGGCCGGCGAGCAGTGTGTCCATCGAGGTCTCCTCTCGAGTGCGAGCGTCAGAGCAGGCCTCCCCATTTGAGTGATGCACCCAGCAACGCGACAACCACGGCGATCACGAGATCGGCGCGCGTCAGACGCTGGATCCAGGTCGCGGCTTCCATCCGCGCGCCCTGGCTTGCGGTCACCTGCGCAGCCGAAGTCCCGGGCGTGATTTTCCCCGCGAGCCGCGGCCGGAATCGCAGTGTGACGAGCGCACCGTTCACCACCAGCGCGCACCAGAGGATGAACATCACGAGGAGCGTGCGCCCATACGACTCGGAGAGCACGAGGGGCGATTCGAAGAAGGGCCAACTGAACCCGATCATGTCCATCTGCTGGAGGCGCAGCACACCCGTCACGAAGATGAGCGCGAGCGAACCCCACGCCAGCCAGAGGAACCGGTCCGATGTCTTCTGGCCCATCACCTGGGCCTGCGCCGGAGGGATCGCCGCTTGCGCCGGTCCGAGCACGAACTCCATCGCCACGGCGCCGCCGATGTACACGGCGACCGAGAGGTCATGGAGGTAGCCGAGCAGGATGTGAACCCAGATCTGTGGATCGTCAGGCATGTGCGCCTCGTTCGTAGGGGTCGGATGTCCCGGGGTGCCACTCGCGGAAGTGCGACAGCAACTGGGGTGTCGCCAGGTATGGCTCCTCGCCGCCGGTGTGGAACTTCCGGTAGTAGTCGAGGTCGACGTGGTGCACCTGGCACGAGAATTTCGCCCGCACCGGGTTGATGTGCGACGGCGCTGCCCCGTACTTGTCGATGATGTAGGCGACGGTATCGATAGCCGCCTCGATCACCCAGTCGGGGATGTGGGTGCGTGGGTGCTGGAGGATGGCTTCGCGAGCCTCGCCGGTGAACGGCCCACCGTTGCGCTCGGCCCAGTTGTCGACCGGCGATAGGTGCGCTCCCCTCGCGTAGCGCAGTTCGACGACGTTGCGGACGAGTGCCTCGGCCGTCGGGAACTTCCGCGATGGCGCCATGCGCGCATCAAGCACGCCCGGCAAGCCCTGGCAGGTCGCCGTCTTCGACGGGTTGCGCGCGGCGTCGCGTTCGAGGAAGGAGAAGCCCATGCCGGCTGCGACCTCCGGGTAGGCGCCGAGCAGCAGGTCGTCCGAATAGCCGCCCATCGCCCACGCGCCAAGCCCCATCGTTTCGCAGGCCAACCGGATGTTCTGCACCACGCAGGCCACCTCGGTGACGTGCTGCATGAGCGCCAGTTCGTCGAAAATCGGTATCGGAAAGCCGACCTCGAGGAATCCGGGCCGGATCCACGCATCGCAGCCGGCCGGTTTATTGGTCTCCGGATCCTGGAGGTAGAACCCGCCAAACTGATATGACGAAAGCAGCAGGTTGACCCACTCGAGCCCGACGTCTCCTACTGGCAGGAACCAGGTGCTCCCCGGCCGGTTCGCGTTGTACTGGAGCGCACCCATCGTGTTCACGTTGTGCGTCCCGGGGGGCGCGGTCGCCCAGGCGACGTCCGGCCGCTTCGGCGAGATGGTCGTCTTCCCCTCCCGGTACCAGTGCAGGATCTTCCAGTAGTCTTGCGGTCCGCTGATCTCGACGGGCGCCATCCGCTCCGTGCCCGGGCGATAGAGATGGACGCCGGCGTCGTTGATGATAAACAGATCGACCGCCTGGTCGTTGCTCGAAGCGGGCACTGTGCGGCCCGCCCACGAGAGCAGGCTCGACAGGTCACCCTGGACCGGGATATCAGCCGTGATGATCCCGTTCGGGCCGAGCGACGCCCAGGCGATGAGCGCCTCCTCAACTTCGGAAAGCGGTCGCGGCCCGGCTGGCGACTCGAACGCGAGTGGCCCTTCGCGCTGGCGCACTACGAGGTGGCTCGACCAGTCGAACGACTCGTCCTCACCCGTTTCACTCCGGTAACCGAGGCCGATGCGGCGGGTGCGGAGCGTCGAAAGCGCTCCGAACACCGTCGGCCCTTGCTCGAACACCCGCCCGATGAGCGCCTGCTCCTCCGGCGTGAGGGATATGGGTTCGATACTGCGCGGTGCAGCCGTTGCGGAACTCATGCTCGACAAACCTCCACGAAAACGCCGCGGTCGGCGGGAACTGGCTGCCACCCGAACGGCAGGTAACGCAGATGGCCGTAGCGGCTCACGAGGTGGAGCCACTTCACCATCCCCGGCTCCACCTCGTTCGAACCCTTCCAGTCCTCGAACTGATGAGGCTCCCAGCCGTTGTAGATGATGAGTTGACCCGGCCGCACGCGGGGTGAGACGCGGGTGCGAATGGTGTAGCTTCCGCGGTCGTTCGAAACGCGAATCCGGTCTCCATCCGCGATACCACGAGTCTCCGCCTCGTGGTTCCCCAGGATGGCGAGCGGCTCACCCCGGTGTGTCCCGGCGAGAATCGAGTTCCCCATCGATACGGCGTGGATAGTCCAGCGCGAATGGCCACTTGTGACCATCAGGGGATAGTCGCCGCCGATCGCCGGGTTCTCCTTGTGACACGGCAACTCCTCGCCCGCTTCGATAAACCACGGGTGGTCGATGAGGAACTGCGCCCGCCGCGTCAGTGTCGGGAACGGCACCCCGTCGTCCACGTGCCACTCGAAGGCCGTAACCGTCTTATCGGGCGCAACGTTTGCGGCCAACGAGAGCCCCGGCGCGAACATCCCCAGCCCGGAGAAGCGCGCCGTGCCCCGCTCCTTCAGCGAACCCAGGCTGCCGTGCTCCGGCAGCGTCCCGGCCTCGATGCTGTCGCGCAGCCATTCGTCCATCACCGACTCTTCGTTGTCGTACGCCCCGTTCGCCGTGAACGCGTCGCCGAGGTTGTCGAGGCGGCGCGGCTGGCGCCGGCCATCGAGGTACTCGGTGACACCATGCTCGGCGCAACGCTCCTGCACCTTGCGCGAGAGCGCGGTGAAGATCTGCCATTCGGTCCGCGCTTCGCCACGCGGTGGCCGCGCCTGCTCCGAAAAGCCAACATGGAACGAGTGCGTGATCGCGTACTGGAGGTTCGGGCGCTCGTATTGCATCGCCGCTGGCAGGAGGATGTCTGCCTGCAGGGCCGTCGCGCTCATCCGGTTCTCAACCACCACGATCTTTTCGAGCTTCGGCCAGAGGTTGTGGAGCAGCGTGTCGCTGCCGCCGCGCTGCCGCCGGATCGGGTTGGTCGCGACGATGAACAGCACCTGCGGGTCGGTCGATGGGCCCGGCTTCACCAGCCCGCCCCACCATCCGCGGCGCGACGCATCGGACACGTAGTCGGCGAACGGGCGCGACATCGCCGGGTCCGACCACTCGGCCCGGTTCCAGGTGTCTTCGTATCCGCAATGGTAGAAGTGGAAGAAGGCGGGCGGACTCGCTGTACCCGCGGCAACACCACGCTGCAGCAGTTCGTACCCGAGGATCTCGTCGGAGGCTTCCTCGTCCTGCCCGCGCAGCGCTTCCACCGCGCCTTCGAGACCCTCCATCACCCGGATGGTCTCGGCGACGCCGCGCTTTTGCTTCATCCCGAAGAGCATGTAGCCGTCGAGTCCGGCCAGCGCGAGTCCCTGGATCCCCGAGCCCGGGCGGCCCCAGTTGCCCGTGAGCGCGAGCATCAGGCACATCGCGCGCTCCATCAGGTCACCGTGGTAATACTTCGGGGCGTTGAAGCCCTCGATGATCTTGGTTCGCTTCCGGGAGGCTTCTCGAGCGAGTTCGCGGATGACCCCGGGGTTGATTCCACAGATGGCCGACGCCTTCTCCGGGGTGTACTCAGAGAGCGTTTCGCGGAGGAGCTCAAACACGGTGGTCGCTTCGAACGTCGCGCCGTCGGCCCCCCTCACGGTGAACGTGCCTTCGAGTTCCGGCTCTGACTCGTCCAGCGTGAGTGATCCGCGTGGCGCCATCTCGACCGTGCCCGTCGCGCGGTCCCACCAGAAGAACTGGTCTTCGCGCTCACCCGCTTCAACCTCTGGTCCGCGGACGAAGCGTCGCGTGTCGCGGTGAACTAGCAACGGGAGATCGGTCTGCGACTGCATGAACTCGCGGTTATAGAGCCCTTCCTCGATCAGCACCTGGCACATCGCCAGCGCCAGCGCTGCGTCCGTCGCGGGACGGATTGGCACGTACGTGTCGGCCATCACCGCAGATGCGCTGAAGTCGGGCGCGATGCAGACCACCCGTGATCCGTGGTACTTGGCTTCGGTGATGAAGTGGGCGTACGGGATCGAGGTGTATGACGGGTTCGAATGCCAGATGAGGATCAGCTCGGAGTGGAACGTGTCGTCCACCGAGCTCGCGCAGGAGAATTTCCCGAAGGTGATGTGGTGCCCGGCCGGGAAGTCATTGATGAGGCCGTTCGCGTCGAGCGTGGTCGCCCCGATGAGGCCGGCGAACCGGAGGTAGGCCGCCTGGGCCAGCAAACCACCTTCAACTGTTTCCTCAAAGACGACAGACTCCGGTCCTTCGTAGTCGATCGCCTCGATGACTGCGTCCGCGACTTCCTCGAGCGCCTCATCCCACGAGATGCGCTCCCACTCGCCGGCCCCCCGTTCGCCCTTGCGCCGCATCGGGTACAGCAGGCGGTCGGGCGAATCGAGCTGTGCGCTCCAGGCGCTGCCTTTCTGGCAGGCCATCGGATTCATGTCGGGCACTCCGTCCTGCACCTGTTCGAAGACCCCCGCGGGCTCTTCGAACAGGATTTCGCCGTCACGCGCGTACACCCGGTAGGGGCAGGTCGCGAGACAGTTCAGGCAGTGTGTGCCGAAGGTTGCCCGCTCCCAACTCCAGCGCTGGCGGTACCGGGAAGCTGAAATGGGGGTCATCGCTTCACTTCGCTTTGCCAGGGGCGCGGGCCGTTAGCCGGCCAACGCGCCCGCTACGTAGCGGGCATCGGCCGCCGCGAACCCCGCGACGGTATCGACCACCCATTGCCAGTACGGCCAGGCTTTCGCCTCCCGCGTCTTTTCCACCAGCGACGGCACCCACCCCGTGACCTGGCGGTCGAGGAAGTCGTGCTGGGCGCGGCGGTACGAACCCTGCAAGCGCGGGGACGACGAGACCGCTTCCTTATAGGTGAGGTACTTCAGGAACTCGAGTTCCGTCGCCAGGTGGTCCGCCGGGCGCGGGTCCTCGGCCGATGTCGTCAGTCCGAAGTATTCGTAGAAGCGCACGACCTCTTCGAGCCGCTGCATCCGGTCGCCGCCGTAGGCGCCACCGAAGAGCGAGGCTGGTGGCCCGCTGCCCGCGCCAACTTCGAACAGCCGGAGGAACTCCGCCTGGAAGTCCTCGCGGCTGACCGATGGCTCGATCGTCCCGTTCCCGAAGTCGAACGGGAACCCAAGGAGCTTCGCGGCGTCCCTCAGCCGGTCGCCCCATTCGCCCGCCAGCGCCGCCGTGTAGGCGTCCTCATCGGGAACCGAGACCAGCCGCGCGAGGAGCTGGTAAACACCCGTCCGCGCGGTGACTTCGTTGTCAGGCAGCTCCATCTCCTGGAGCGCCTCACCATCGACCTGCAAGCCGGCCAGTGAGTAGACGAACATGTTGGCCTCCTAGGCGATCGAGTCCACGGGAATGAAGTTCGACCGGTCGAGGGTCGCCGGGTCCACCGTGAACGGCCCGAGCAATTCCTGCCACTTGTACGCGATGAGCGTCGTCAGCATGTCCGACGAGCCCCCGTTGCGGACCGACTCCATCTCGCTCTTGAGCGTCGAGAGCGCATCGTGCACGGCAGGTCCGAAGAGCGATTCGAGGTACTCCGGCGGGATGCGCGGCGTCTCGTAGTCGATGCTCATATCTTCCTTGAGCCGGTGTGGCGAGAGCGGCGGAACGTAGTAGACGTTCGGGCCCGTGCCGGCCTCTGCGTGGAGCGGAAGCGCGATTTTCCACTTCCGTACGAGTTTGTGGACCGGGCTGTCCTCATCATCGAGGTAGCCGATAAAGACAGCCCGGCCAGGGCACTGGCGCACGCAGGCCGGCGCTACCCCGGCTTCGATCCGGGGGAAACATCCGATGCACTGCTGCCCAACGTGGCGTTCGTAGTTGAAGTAGACCTTCTTATAGGGACAGGCCTCCATGCAGAACCGGTCACCCATGCAGATCTCTTCGTCCCGCAACACCAGCCCGTCGTTGGTCTTGGAAAGCGCCCCCGTGGGGCAGGCGGTCATGCAGACCGGATTCGAGCAGTGGTTGCACTGCCGCGGAAGGTAGAAGTAGTACGAGTTCGGCCACTCGCCGGCGCCCTGGTCTTCATCCCAGTTCATCGCCCAGCGGTTTTCGCGCGGAGCCTGCGGTTCGAGGTGGGCCTTGCCGCCTGTCCCGCCGTAGAACACTTCCTGGTAGTTGTAGTCGAATCCCCCGCCGAACTCCTCGCGCGTCGGCTGATGCCCGGGGCGAGGTTTACCCGTGTCCGGATCGACACCACCGCCCATCGTCTCCCACGCCTTGGGCGTGCCGAGACCGGGCATCGTGTTGACCGACATCCACCACTGGTGCTTCTCACCCTCTTCGCGCGTCCAGAGCACCTTGCAGGCCACCGAACACGTCTGGCAGCCAATGCACTTGTTGAGGTCGTACACCCAGGCCAGCTGACGAACCTTTCCTTCAACCGTCGTAGCCATCTCTCACTCCATTTCCAGCGGGAGCCATTCCTGGCTCACGGCAGCGAGGCCCCCGCGCTCTTCGCGAGAACCGTTCCAGACGGCGAGGCCGAGCTTATGCTTCTGAACCACGTCGGCCGGGCCGCTCAACACCACGCTCCAGCGCCCGTCGGCCAGGACTCCGTTCGCGCCCAACGGCGTCGCGGGATCCTTCTTGACCACGCCCGGCCCGGACGAGAGGAGCCGCAACGGACCCGGGCGGCCCTGCTCCCAGAACCAGAGTGCGAGCGGTTTCTCCGCGTCACCAAGCGTCGCGAGAACGCCACTCCCATTCGTCGGGAAGATAGCGCTGACCGCGTCCTGAAACTCGCCGTTCGGCGCCGGGTCATCAGCCCACTCCACGCGGACGTAGAGCCGTTCGCCATCGCTCGCCGCCTTCACCTGGGCTTCAGCTGTCTGACCGTAGTCCCGGTCTTTCCACGCCTCCCGGATGTACTCTGTCGGCTGCGCCTCGAGCGCGACCGGCGCGAGCGAAACACGTTCGTTCTCCACCGTCCGCCACGCCTCCGCCGCCGGATCGGCGAGCGCGCCACTGAGCTTTCTGACCTTCATCAGTCGACCTCCACTTTTTCGAAGTCGCAGCGAGTCCAGCGCTCGGCGGGAACAGGCTGCCATTCGGCGCCCAGGTGGCTCAGGTGGCCGTAGCCACCGGCGAAGCCAATCCACTTCACCATCCCGGGCTCGATCTCGTTCGCGCCGCTCCACTCCGGGTACTGGAACCCGGCCCATCCGTTGTAGGAGATGAGCTGGCCACGCTTGACGTTCGGCGCCACACGGGCACGGCTCTTGAACTGGCTCACATCGTTCCAGATCCGGATCAGGTCGCCGTCCTTGACGCCTCGCTCGGCCGCGTCCTCCGGGTTGACCACGACATCAGGTTCACCGCGGTGAGTACCGAGGATGACCCAGTTCGCCTGGTTCATCGTGTGGATGCTCCAGCGGTTGTGGCCCGAAGTCATGCCGATCGGATACTCGCCGCCCATGTTCGGGTTCGGCTTGTGGGTCGGCAGTTCCTCATGAGCTTCGAGGAACCATTCGTGGTCGATGTAGAACTGGGCCCGCCGCGCGTACGTGGGGAACGGCGTGCCGCGCTCGGTGTGATCGCGGAACGGAACGTGCGTCTCGTTCGCCTTGATCGGCGACGCCTGGGCGAGAGCCATCGGCGAGAGCCCCCAGTCGATGAACCGGACGTGGCCCTTGTCGCGCATGGTTCGCAGGTTCGTGCCCATCGGCAGGGTGCCGGCGAGCGCCGAGTCACGGATCTGCTCGTCCGCCAGCCGTTCCTCATCGAGGAGGAACCCCTTCATCGAATAGGCGTCCGGGAGAGCCGCGTACCGACGCGTTTCGCCCTTTACGTCCTGGTAGGCCGTCAGCCCTCGTTCGCGCGCCCGCTCCGCCATCTTCTGGAACAGCGCGTGGTAGATCTGCCACTCGTTGCGCGCTTCGCCAGCGGGTTCGGCCGCCTTATCGCTGAACGTCAAGTTCATCAGGTGAGGGGTCGGGATATGGAAGCCGATCTTCTCGTAGTGCTGCGCGGCCGGCAGAACATAGTCGCTGTAGAGGCCCGTCTGGCTGATGCGGAAGTCGATCGAGACGATGAGGTCGAGCTTCGGCCAGAGTGTGTTCAGCAGGGCGGCCTTGCCACCACGCGTCCGGCGGAGCATGTTGCCGCCACACTCGATGAGCACCTTCGGCGGCTCTTCCGGTCGCGGGTGATCCATGCCATCCCACCAGCCCTTGCTGATGGCTTCGTTGAAGTACTCGTCGAACGAGCGCGGGAGCGAATCGTCGCCCCAGCCAGGCGTGTTCCAGCGTTCCTTGTAGTTCGCCTGCCAGTACCACCAGAAGGCTGGCGGGCTGGAGGTTGAGTCGTTCGGGTGCTCGCCGGACGACTCTTCACCGCCACCGCCGAACATCCCGGCCAGGCCGCCGCGAGTGCGCTGCAGCTTCGACGACATCTGCCCCATGCGCTTGACCGCGATTTCGGTCGTCGCCGTGGGGTCCATCTGCTTGAAGGCGGCGATTGCTGCGTCGCGCCCGGAGAGGACGATTTCCGTGTTGGCAGCGCCGGGGCCGGGCTTGTTCGTCGCGATGAACGCGCCGTCGTGCATACCCGAGGCCCAGCAGCGGATACCCGTGCCCTTCTTGCCCCAGTTCCCGGTCACGGCGAGGAGGAGCGCCTGGGCACGCTCCATGAGGTCGCCGTGGTAGAACTTGCAGGCGTTGTAGCCAAGCATGATGTTCGTGCGCTTGGTGGCGCACTTCCGGGCGATTTCGCGCACCATCTCCGGGTGCACTCCGGTGATCGCTTGTTGCTTCTCCGGCGTGAACTTCTCGTTCAGGTGCTGCTTGAGGATGTCGTAGGCGGGCCGCACCTGCACCGTCGAACCGTCCTTGAGCTGGACATCGAACGTCCCCTCGAGGGCGATGTCGTCCTTGAGGAAGATGTGGCCACGGTCGGCCTTGCGGATGCCCGAACCGATGACCCACTGGTACATCTGGTCTTCGAGGCCGGTCCCTTCGACGTCGGCCTGGCGCAGGTACCGGCGCGTATCCGTTCGCACGAGGAACCCGAGGTCCGTCTGCTCTTTCACGAACTTCCAGTTCGCGAGGTTCTCTTCGAAGATGACCTGGACGAGCGCCAGACCGAAAGCCGGGTCCGCTCCGCCGTTGATCGGCACCTGGATGTCGGCGTGGACGTGCGATGGGTTCACATCGGGCGAGATATTGATGACTTCCGCCCCGTTGTACCGTGCCTCAGCGATGAAGTGGTAGAACGGGATCCGGGTGTAGATGGGGTTCATGTGCCAGATGAGCACAACTTCCGAATGGAACCAGTCGTCAGCTGAAGACACGGGGCTGAATCGACCGAAGGTTTCGTACAGGCCGATGGAGAAGTCGTTGATCGACCCGTTGAGGTCGAGCCCGTGACCGCCGAGCGTGCTGAAGAACTTGTTCGTCGGGATGACCGTGGCCATCTCCGGTGTGCCCTCGTGCGCGATGGTCTGTGGGCCGCCCTCTTCGATCGCGTCGATCATGCGATCGGCGATGTCGGTGAGCGCTTCGTCCCAGCTCACGCGGTTCCAGCGGCCCTCGCCTCGCTCGCCGACCCGCTTGAGCGGGTAGAGGAGGCGGTCAGGCCCATAGAGCGACTGGCTCCACGAGGCGCCCTTCTGGCAACCCATCGGGTTGAAGTCGGGCACGCCGGGCTCGATGGTCTGGAACGTGCCGGACTGCTCCTCACGCCAGACCTGGCCGCCGCGCACGTAGACACGCATAGGGCAGTTGCCCGGGTAGCAGTCCACGCAGTGGGTGCCCCAGTAGACGGCGTCCCACTCCCACTTCTTGCGATAAAGGTCACTTGGGCCGGAATAGATTCGTTCTGACTCTGCTGCCTTCATGCCGCGAATCGTCGCGGCGCGTGTACAGCCCGGGTTATGACTGCCGTCATACGGAAGCGAGTTCGCCCGGGCGAAAAAAGACGGGAGTCTTGCGACTCCCGTCCCGCTTCCTCGCCACCAGGATCGTCACCCCATTTTGGCGATCCCTACGCGAGTGCTGCGCATCACCGGCGACGGCTGCCATTCGGTAACCCAGTAACGAAGGTGGCCGTACCCACCCGCGAGGTGGAGCCACTTGATCATCCCGGGTTCGAGGTCGTTGGGCCCGGCCCAGTTCGGGAACTGGTACGGGTCCCAGCCGTTGTACATCACCACCTGGCCCGGCTGGGCGCTCTCGGAGAGAAGCACCTTCACCTGGAACTCGCCCAGGTCGTTGTAGACCCGCACCATGTCGTCGTCCTCGATGCGCCGACGGCGTGCGTCGCTCGTGTTCATCACGAGGTGCGGTGTGCCGCGGTGCGTGTCGAGCATCAGCCTGGTGCTGTTGTTGTTCGAATGAATGCTCCAGCGGTTATGACCACTGGTGATCTGGAAGTCGTAATCACCACCCATGACGGGCGGGGCCTTGTACCGCGGGAGATACTCATCAGCTTCGATGAACCACGGGTGCTCGATGAGGAACTGCGCCCGCCTTGAGAGCGTCGGGTAAGGGTCACCCTTCTCCACGTGATCCCGGAACGGCACGAACGTCTCGTCAGGCTTCGGCTCGGTTGCCTGGGCGATCACACGCGAGTTGATACCGAGACCCTGCCAGCGGTAGTACCCCTTCTCGCGGATATCTTCGAGGCTCGCGTTTGCCGGTACGGTCCCCGTGACCGCGCTGTCACGAATCATCTCATCGGCAAGCACTTCCTCGTTGAGGAAGACGCCCCGCTTGGTGAAGTTTTCGTGCGCGTTCGCAGGGTCGCGCTGGATGCCGCGCGAGTCCTTGTACGGTTCGATGCCACGCGCGCGTGCTCGCTCCTGGAGCTTCTCGGCGATCCGCCGGTAAGCCTCCCACTCGTCCACGCACTCCCCGGGCGGCTCCACCGCCTTGTCGCAGAACGTCAGGTGCATCACGTGAGTCGATGGGATGCCGAAGCCGATCTTCTCGTACCACTGCGCGCAGGGAAGGATGTAGTCCGAATAGAGCGCGGTCGTACTCATCCGGACCTCAAGCGTCGCCACGCAGGTCAGTCCCGGCCAGAGGTGTTCGAGCAGCATCTTGCTGCCGCCACGCGTGCGCCGCAGGACGTTGCCACCCATTTCAATCAGCACACGCGTTGGGTGCTCTTTGCGGGGCACATCGACGCCGTTCCACCACCCGCTGCTCGTTGCCTCGTTGAAATACTCGACGAATGGCCGCTTCATACTCGGGTCGTGCCAGTCGGGACGCTCCCAGGTCGCCTTGTAGCCGGCGTGGTGATACCACCAGAACACCGGCGGAATCAGCCCGGCCGACATCTGGCGCGATTGCTCGACAGAGACGATGAGCGGAGTGAGCGATGGATCCTGGGCGATCATCCCGTTAACCATCATCTCGCGCATATCGAGCAGGCCGGCGACTTCTTCTGGACCGCGCTTGTTCTTGATCATGACCGTGGCGGAGCCGTCAAACAGGCCAGCGAGCCACGCGCGGACACCCGTGCCCTGCTTTCCCCAGTTGCCAGTCAGCGCGAGCAACAGGAGTTGACTCCGCTCCATCAGGTCTCCGTGGTAGTGCTTACCCATACCACCCAGCGCGGAGAGGATGCCGGTTTTCTTGCCCGCGATCTTCCGCGCCAGCATCCGCGCAGCCTCCGGGTCGACTCCGGTAATGGCCTGCGTCGTCTCGGGCGTGTACTCGGCGACCCGTTCGCGCATCAACGCGTAGACCGGCGTCACCGTCACCGTCCCAGCGCGGGTCGCGACCTGCCATTCGCCTTCGAGCGCAGGCACGGTCGTGCCCCATTTGAGGGTTCCTCGTGGCGCCGGCACGAGCGTTCGGGCGCGCGTATCCCAACCGTAGAACTGGTCGTCGTGACCACCTTCAACAAGGTCGCTCGCCCGGAGGTAGCGGTTGGTCGCCTTGTTGACGAGCAGGGGCAGGTCGGTCTGCTCACGAACGAACGTCTCGTCCACGAGTTTCTCTTCGATCACCACCTGCGCCATCGCGAGTGCAAGCGCGGCGTCCGTCCCAACCTTCACTGGAACGAAGTAGTCGGCGTGGATCGACGACGGCGAGTAGTCAGGAGCGATGACCACGACCTCGGTGCCCTTGTAGCGCGCCTCATTGACGAAGTGGACATGCGGAATCCGCGTGTAGTTCGGGTTGCCCGCCCAGATGATGAAAACTTCGGAATGGAACCAGTCGTCCACGCTGCTCACGGGGTCGAATGTCCCATACGTGAGGTAGTATCCGGGCGCGAAGTCGTTCATTTCGGCGTTGACGTCCGTGGTCAGACCGCCGACCGCGCCAAGCAGCCCGGCCCGTCCAGCGACAGCGGCAGGAGGCGTGTTACAGCCCGATGGCGCGATGATCGACTCGCCACCGACTTCCAGCACAGCGTCGAGCATCTTATCGGCGATTTCGGTGGCTGCCTGGTCCCACGTCACACGCTCCCAGCGGCCCGAGCCGCGCTCGCCAACGCGCTTGAGCGGGTAGAGCACGCGCTCCTCACCCCTCGCCATTTCTGCCCACGCCACACCCTTCTGGCAGCCCATTGGGTTCATGTCCGGCACGCCAGGCTCGTAGGTAGGGAACGTGGCGGCGGATTCCTCCCGAACCACCTTGCCGTCCTTCACATAGACGCGCATCGGGCAGTTGCCGGGGTAACAGTCGATACAATGGGAGGCCCACCGGACCTCATCCCACGACCAGCGGGACTGATACGACTCACTTGAGGCAGGAGCGGTCGCCTCCGGTCGCTCGATGGTGGTCATGGCGAAATCCTCCTCCGGGTGTTCCCTGGTTCGGTACACCGCCGGGCGAGGGGGCGCGCGACACGCACTGGGCGTGAGCTGCGGCGCTGTTCGCCTGACGCCGGGCGAGCGTGGCACGCCTGCTCACACCGCGATCATGACGGCCGTCATACCATCCGACGGAAGAGCGGGGTCAGCGCTGGCGCGCCTGGTGCATTCCCTGTACGCCACGCTCGGCGAAGACGGAACATTCCAGCTGGCACTCCGCACAATTGATGGCATCACTGATCCGCGAAATGTCGAGAATCGAAATGACCTGGTTCTCCGTGGCGATAACACCTTGCTGTTGGAGGTCCGACATCACCCGGATCGCGGTCTCTACCGTTACCCCGGAGCGGTCGGCGATGTGCTGGCGCGTGAGCGGGTAGTTGATCCGAATCCCCGATCCGTCCTGCACGCCGAACTGGCGAGCAAGTTGGAGCAGGCTGCAGCCAATGCGACCGCGGGCATCTTTGAGGGCGGCCACGGCAGCTGTTATGTCGCGCTGTCGCACTTCGAGACAGAGCTGACTGATTGCGTTCTGGATCGTGACCGGGTAGTCGCGAGAAAGGTCAGCCAATACCGGGCGCGGCAGCAGGAGCACTTCTGAGTCCACCAGCGTGATGGCAGTCGTCATGTAGGGACGGCCATCAAGAGCGGCGCCCAGGTCGAGTGCCGTAGTCGGTGCGTGGAAACCTACCGCATGCTGCCGACCGTCGGCCATGAGGTGGAGCGACCGAACCCGCCCGGATGTCACCACCCAGAGGCCCTTGCACTCTTCGCCTTCTTCGAACAGCCGCCTGTTGGCTCGAACCCGGTGCGTGGATGTTCGCACCGCGATGTCAGCGATAGCTTCGTCATCCAGCCCGGCAACGAGAGAGCACCGCTTGAGAGCGGCTATCACACGCCCATCCCGTTGCGTTGGCTGCACGGTGGTCCCAACACCCGATGCACGCGACACTGCCTGGCTACCTCAGGCGAATAGTGAACGGTCGTTCACTGAGACTGATGTGACAAAAGTCACTTACTCTGTGCAGCCTTTGCGCCCGAGACCGCCAGCGGTTAGCGAAGCCCCGGGAGCACCTCTTCGGTGAAGCGCTGCTCGGCCCGCGCCACCTCTTTCGGATCAGCGCCGGCCGAGCTCCCCACGACCACGAGCCGTTGCAAGCCCAGCGCCAGCAGACCCCTGAGGCGTTGGAGACAGTAGCGAGAGTCGCCGAACACACCGAACTCGCGCGCGAACTCGGGCGTGATAACACCCGCTTGCGGACTGCCAGCCCGGCTATGCCGCGTCATGTCGTAGGCATCGTGGATGCCCTCCATCACGCGCTTCTCCTCCGCGGAAGTTGGGCCCACGGCGCTGCCGTGCATCGCCGAGAAGCGTGCGAACAGTGAGACACCGCCCTCGCCAAGCCTCCGCCCAACCTCCGGGTCATCGTGCACGACGACGTTTACGTAAGCGCCAAAGGGCATCTCCGGATCGAGCCCGGCCGCCATCCGAGCGCTTCGCGCCGTATCCATGCCCCAGCGAATCCGCTCCGGGTCGGCGCCAACGGCGAAGGTAATGCTGTCGGCATGGCGCGCGGCGGCTGCGATGACCTTCGGCCCGGTCGCCGCGACGTCCACAGGTACCTTCGGATACCGGCCGGGCCGAATCCACTCGACCCGCGACGCAGTCGGCTGGTTGGCCAACCGGAGCGCATCAACATTCCCGTCCGCTTCGAATGGCACCTCGTCGCCGCGCAGGTACCCCTGCAACCGCCAGATGTAGTCTTCGAACTTCTTCACCGGCGCCGGTGAGAAACCGAGATGGGCAAGCGCCGAATCACCGCGACCGATACCGAGCACCGCGCGTCCCTGCGAAACAGCGTGAACCGTCGCGATCGCGCAGGCCGTAACCGCGGGGTGCCTGGTAAACGGGTTCGTCACCCCGGTTCCCAGCTTGATGCGCTCGGTACCCGTCGCGGCAAGGGCGAGGCCGATGTAGCAGTCTCCCGAGAGGTTCTGAGAATCGACGGTAGTCACACCATCGTAGCCCGCTTTCTCAGCTGCTTCGGCGCGTCGCGCCACCGCCGACGGCAGTCCTGCCGAGTTTGTCCAGATTTCCACCATGGCCGGGCCTCCGAATCACGCCAATCCGACGGGGCGTGAGTTGATGCGCCACTATATCCCGGCGACGGCGCTCGACCTCATCGCGGCAGGCCAAGGCCGCGCGTGGCGATGATGTTGCGCTGAATCTCGCTGGTGCCACCCGCGATAGTTCGGGGCACGGTGGTGAGGTAGGTCAGCGCGAACTGCGCCTGCAGTTTCGCAAGTGGCGAACCCGGCATCAGGGCGCCGCCCATGCCCAGCAGATGCAGTCCCGTGTTGGCTATCCGCTGATCCAGTTCACTCAGGAAGAGCGTGAGCAGGCTCGCGACAAAGAGTACGACGACGGCGCCGAGGATGCC
>CAYYDX010000045.1:0-25584 GCA_964470735.1 uncultured Anaerolineaceae bacterium | reverse complement strand
TCGCCGACCTCGAAGCGAAGCTGCCCGGCCTCCTCGGCCACATGGAACCGGACGCCCCCGGCATGCACACCACCAACACCATCGACGTTGAGTACGTGATCTCCGGCGAAGTCTGGCTCGAACTCGACGACGGCGCGGAGGTGCGCCTCGGCCCCGGTGACACCATCGTCCAGAACGGCACACGCCACGCCTGGCGCAACAGGGGCGACGTGCCCTGTGTCATGGCCCTCCTCCTCATCGGCGCCGAACCACCGAAGTAAGCCGCCGCTCCCGTATCATCTGCTCCACATCCCCGGTTCAGGAGCAGTCACATGCCCGGACTCCGCGGCGAAGCCGCTATCGTCGGCGTCGCCGAATTCGCCCCGACTCGCAAACCCGAAAAGCTCTGGATGGGCCTCGAAGCCTACTCCGAACTCGCCCGCATGGCCCTCGACGACGCTGGTCTCTCCATCCGCGACGTCGACGCCGTCCTCACCGGGAACAATCTGCAGGAAGCGCAGATGTTCGTCCCCGCCACCATCATCGAGTACCTCGGCATCGAATCCCACTTCTCCGAAGTGGTCGACCTCGGCGGAGCATCCGGCGCCGGGCTTGTCCTGCGAGCCGCGATGGCCATCGAAATGGGCCTCTGCGAGACCGCCCTCTGCATGCTCTACACCCAGGCCCACCACCGGAACCCCAAGGCGCCGCCCGCCAACTACACGCGCGACTGGGGCGGGGGCGTCTGGGGTTCGCCCCAGGCAGAGTTCGAAATCCCCTTCGGCGCCGTCCAGGGTACCTACGGCTACGCGATGATCGCCAACCGCTACGCCCACGAGTTCGGCCTCACCGATGAACAGCGCGCGAAAGTCGCCGTCGACCAGCGCACCAACGCCCTCGCCAACCCCAACGCCGTCTTTCGCAACACGCCCATCACCACCGAGGACGTCCTCAACTCGCCGATGATCTGCAGCCCCCTCCACATGCTCGAAATCGTGATGCCGTGCATGGGCGGCGCCGCCGTCGTCGTGACTTCGAAGGAAAGGGCAGCTAAGACGAAGAACCGCCCGGTCTACGTCATCGGCGGAGGCGAAAACACCACCCACCGCTCGGTCACCTACGAACCCGACTTCACCCACTCGCCAATCAAATCCGCCGCCGACCGCGCCTGGGCGATGTCGGGCCTCAAGCCGAAGGACATCGACCTCGCCTCGCTCTACGACTGCTACACCATTACCGTGCTCCTCACGCTCGAGGACACCGGCTTCTGCCCCAAGGGCGAAGCGGGCCGCTTCGTCATTGACCACGACCTCACCTACCGCGGTGACTTCCCCATGAACACCCACGGTGGCCAGCTCTCCTTCGGGCAGTCCGGCATCGCCGGCGGCATGTCCCACGTCACCGAAGCCGCCTGGCAAATCCAGGGCCGCGCCGGCGAACGCCAGTTGAAGAAATGCGACACTGCCTTCGTCAACGGCAACGGCGGCATCATGAGCGAACAGGTCTCCATCATCCTGAGGGGCGCATAACCATGGACTACCGTCCGAACCCGTCGCCGATCCCCAACCCCATCCCCACCTCTGCCCCGTTCTGGGCGGCCACGAAGCAACACCGCCTCATGCTGCAGCGCTGCCCCGGCGGCCACGTCTTCTACTACGCCCGCACACACTGCCCCGAGTGCCTCTCGCGCGACCTCGAGTGGGTCGAGGCCAGCGGCCGGGGCACGCTCTACAGCTTCACCATCTGTGAGCGCGCCCAATCGCCCGACTTCGAGCCGGACGTGCCCTACGTGGTCGCCGCCATCGCCCTCGAAGAAGGCCCGCGCATGACGAGCCTCCTCGTCGACACCCCGCTCGACCAGGTCCGCTGCGATATGCCGGTCGAAGTCGTCTGGCAGGACGTCAGCGATGAGGTCTCGATGCCGTATTTCAAGGGTCGCTGAGGCCGTCATCAAACGCGACATGTGATGTCGCGCACCGCCCGTAGCCTGCGGACGGTTATGAATCAACGTGCCCCGCAACCCTGGAGGCAACGCGATTACGCGTTCGTTGGCCTCATGATCGGCGTGATCTACGCGCTCGCGACAGCGCCGGGGTCGCTCGGCTGCCTGATCCTGCTCCTCGTGCTCGCCGCCGTGATCGCCATCGCCGTACTGACCGTCATCGCGGTCAAGTTCTGGTGGTTCTGCTTCTTCCTCGTCTCCATGTACGCCCTCGCGCGCTACCTCCACTACCGCGAGGCGAAACTCAAGGCAACGACCCGCCCCGAAACCCGGGGCTAGCGATTCAGCCGCTCGAACGTCGGGGCCCGCTTTCCTTCCGAACACGAGAGAAACGCGCCATTTCGGGGCCTTCGCTGACGCGAAAGACTCGCAGCGAGCAGGAAACGTCAGAACGTGGAACGAGTTGA
Source organism: uncultured Anaerolineaceae bacterium (assembly GCA_964470735.1). Taxonomy (GTDB): domain Bacteria; phylum Chloroflexota; class Dehalococcoidia; order Tepidiformales; family Tepidiformaceae; genus Amarobacter. Next base: position 23,196 of record CAYYDX010000045.1, on the reverse strand, counting down.
CGGCGGCTAATCGGCCAGGTCTTCTCGCCGAATGTCGAGCGCGAGGGCAACGGCCGCCGAAAGCTGGCGGAGCTGCGATTCGGAGAGGGTGCCCACGAAGTCCGTCAGGGCCGCACGAGGCAGGCTGGTTACTTCGTCGCAACGGGCTGCGCTTCGGTGCTTGAGGCCGTTCTTCTCGTCGAGGATGACCTCGGTGTCGATTCCCTGGATGGTGGTGTAGACGGGAACGCACGCGGCCGACGAGTAGCGCACATCAAGAAATGGCTGGCGGCTCACAACAACGAAAATGCGCGCCGGACGCGGGTCGTGCGGCGGATGAGCGACGCGGTAAAGCTCACCCCGTCGCACGCAGGCGACCTTCCGCCTCCCAGCGCTTCCGCACCTCGTCGGACACTTCGACCTCGTCACCCAGTTCCCACCACGGAACCGCAAGTTCCAGGTTGTCGAGGACTTCTGCCTGGATTTGCGCATCCGCAGCCATTCGCTCATAGATCGCCCGGTCGCGGGCGTCCCGTTCCGCACGACGAATGTCCCGCAGCCGCTGCCGAACTGCCTCTTCAATGAACTCTGACCTGTTGCCGCCAGGCCCGAGCTGCTCTTGAAGTCGTTGAAGCACATCTTCTGAGAGTGTCACCGAAGTCTTGACTTTCATACCACCAATCATACCACCGAAGTGGTATGACCGGCCTTCATAACCCGTACAACTCGCTGCCGCGTGTTCGCGCCCACTCCCCAACCTTCTCGCCAATCATGATCGAGGTGAGGTTCGTGTTCGCGCGCGTTACCGTTGGCATGATCGACGCATCCGCGACGACCAACCGCTCGACGCCGTGCACCCGTCCGTACTGGTCGACCGCGCCATCAGGCCCCATCGGGACGGTGGCACACGGGTGGAACCCGCTCGCGGAGAGACGCAGGCACAGGTCCCCAAGCGACTCGTCGCTGAGCGAGCGGCGGGGGTCGGGGAACGTCTGCTCGGCGATCAGCCCCGCCAGCGGTTCCGCGCGGATGAACGCGAGCGTGTCTCGCAGGCACGCCACCAGCCGCGACCGGTCCCGCTCGTCCTCACAGAAGTGCTGCTCGATAACCGGCGACGCCATGGGATCTGCCGAAGCCAGCCGCAACGTCCCGCTGCCGTGTACCTGCTCGAGCACCGCCGCGATGGCGAAGTGCGTGAGTGGCCCACCTCGCGGCGAGAACGAGAACGCCTCAATTTGCAGGTCATTCCGGTACTCGCTGCCCGGCGCCGTGTAGCGAAGGATGGTTTGCACGATCGGCTGGTCGGCGTCGAGCAGGCTCGCGTCCTTCGCCCGGCAGACGACTGCCAGCGCGGGGTGATCGGACAGCCGGGTGCCAACCGCCTGCAAGTCGCGCAGCACCTCGATTCCGTGCCGTTCGAGTTCAGCGCGCGGGCCAACTCCGGAGCGCATCAGGATCGCCGGCGACTGGATGGCGCCCGCGCTCAGCACGATAGTCCGTCCACGCACGACCTCCACCTGCCCGTCGGTCTCGACCTCCACACCGACCGCGCGCGAGCCTTCGAACACCACCCGCCGCGTGTGGGTGCTCGCCCGGATGCGAAGGTTCGGGCGAGCCCGCGCCGCGCTCAGGTAGCCCACAGCCGTTGAGATGCGCAACCGCCCGATCTTGTTCATCGGGTGCGGCCCCGAACCCCAGCCGCCAGGATCGTTCGCATCTTCACAGCGCGGGTAGCCGAGTGCGTCGCTCGCTTCCAACCACGCCTGGTGCACCGGCGTCAGTTCGTCCCACGCATACCGGCGGATGCTGATCGGCCCCGCGTCACCGTGGTACGGCCGATCACCGAAGTCGAGGTCCCGTTCGAGCCGCTTGAACGCCGGCAAGACCCGCTCCCATGCCCACTCCGGGTTCCCGGCGGCCGCCCAGCCATCGTAATCCTCGGGCATCCCGCGCAACGCGATCGTCGTGTTCACCGCGCTCGAGCCACCCGTCACCCGGCCCCTTGGAAAGGCGACGGGCCGGCCCAGCGCTGTCGGCTGGTAGCTGTGCCCCCAGTCGTGGTCCGTGTACGAATTATTGTGACTGTTCACGAGGTCGTACGGCGTCTGTCCCGTGTCCGGGTAATCCGGCCCCGCTTCTACCAGCAGCACCGACCGGCGAGGGTCCTCACTCGCTCGCGCAGCAATGACCGCGCCCGCCGAGCCGGCGCCTACAACAACCAGATCGAAAAGTTCATCCATCACCGGAACCTCCGCAGTTCGCGCAATCTACCGAGGTTTCGTCCGCTGCGAAAACCCGGCCCTGACGACACTCCCGGCGCCCTCACGTACAATCCCCCTACAACTCCGCCCCAGTCGAGGGATTCCCTATGTCGTTCGAAACCGTGCTCGCCCAGGCGCGCGCCGAAGGCCGCACCCTGCTCAACGAAGTCGAGGCCAAGTCGCTCCTCAAGGACGCCGGCGTCTCCGTCGCGAATACCACGCTCGCCACCAGCGCAGCCGAAGCCCAGGCCCAGGCCGAAGCCGCCGGCTACCCCGTCGTCCTCAAGGTCGTCTCACCCGATATCGCCCACAAGAGCGACGTCGGCGGCGTCAAGCTGAACCTGAAGGACGGCGCCGCCGTCGCTGCCGCCTACGACGAGATCGTCGCCAACTCGAAGAAGGCCGTCGCGAACGCTCGCATCGCCGGCGTCGCCGTCCAGCACATGGCGCCCCAGGGCACCGAGGTCATCGTCGGCATGACTACCGACCCGCAGTTCGGCCCCGTCCTCATGTTCGGCCTCGGCGGCATCATGGTCGAAGTCCTCAAGGATGTCTCCTTCCGGCTCGTGCCTCTTGCTGAAAAAGACGCCGACCAGATGATCAACGAGATCAAGGGCCGCCCCGTGCTCGAAGGTGTCCGCGGCCAGCCAGCCTCCGACCTCAAGGCGCTTCGAAACACCATCCTGAAGGTCTCCGAGTTCGTCGAAGAGCACCCCGAAGTGCGCGAACTCGACCTCAACCCGGTCTTTGCCTACCCCGACGGCGCCGTCGCGGTCGACGCCCGCATCGTCATCGCCGAGGCCTAGCCGTTCCTCCCGATGCGCCTGCCCTACGCGTCTATTCGTGTCGACGCGGCCCCGACCAGAGATCCGAGGTGGTCCCGATGGCAGTCCCAGGTCACAAGCTCGACCGCATGTTCAACCCCGAAGTCGTCGCCGTCATCGGCGACAAAGGCCCCGGGTACATGTGGCTCCACAACAACCTCCCCTTCAAGGAGAAGGGCGGCCGCCTCTACTCGGTCCAACTCGACGATAAGGAGATCCCCGGCATCGAGGCGCTCGGTGTGCAGAACTTCAAGTCCATGGCCGACATCCCCGAACCGATCGACTACGCACTCGTCGCCGTCCCGCGCCAGGTCTCGCCCTACGTCTTGAAGGACCTCATCGCGAACAAGGCGAACGGCGCCGGCTTCTTCACCAGTGGCTTCGCCGAAACCGGCGAAGAACTCGGTATGAAGCTCCAGGGCCAACTCACCGAGATGGCTCGCGAGGCCAACTTCAACCTTGTTGGCCCGAACTGCATGGGTCTGTACCTCCCCAGGGTGGGTGTCCGCTTCAGCGGCGACGCGCCCATCGCCAGTGACGGACGCGTCGGCTTCCTCTCTCAGTCCGGCACCCATGGCATTATGTTCAGTCTCGTCTCCGCAGCGAACGGCATCCATCTGAGCCGCTGCGCCAGTTTCGGCAACGCCATCGTCCTCGATGTCTCGGACTACCTCGAATACCTCATGCTCGACGACGAAACCGAGGTCATCGGCATGTACGTCGAAGGCGTGAAGGACGGCCGCCGCTTCTTCGACACCCTGCGCGAAGCCTGCAAGCGGAAGCCCGTCATCGTCTGGAAGGGCGGCCAGACCGACGCCGGCGCGCGCGCCACGATGTCCCACACCGGATCGCTCGCGGCCCCACAGGCAGTCTGGGACGGCATGATGCGCCAGTGCGGCGCCATCACCACCAACAACCTCGACGAGACCATCGACACCCTCAAGATGCTTCTCAACGCGAAGCGCCCGGCCGGGAACGGCATGGCCCTCCTCGCCCAGACCGGTGGTCAGTCCGTCTCCATCACCGACGCCTTCGCGAAGGCGGGCCTCCGCGTGCCGCGCTTCTCCGACGCCACCTACAAGGAACTGGGCGAGTTCTTCAACATCGTCGGCGGCAGCTACCAGAACCCGCTCGACATGGCAGGAACCATCCAGGGCTCGATGGACACGCTTGACCGCATCCTCCGCATCCTCGACGCCGACCCGAACATCGATGCCATGGCCATGGAACTCTCAGCGATGTTTGCCGCGCGCCAGTGGAAGGGCAAGCCCGAGACGCTGGACAAGACGATCGAAGAGATCGCACTCCACAAGGAGCGCTCGAAGAAGCCGTTCATCGTCATCCTCCACCCCGCGCACGAAGCCGAGTACGTCGCGAGCATCCAGCCGAAGTTCCACGCGGCGGGCATCCCGCTCTACCAGAGCTTCGAACGCGCCGCCGCCGCCTTCGCCCGCGTGCTCGCCTACGAGAACCGCTGACCCCCGCGCCGTCGCGTATACTCGAAGGCGATGACCGCGAAAGAAGCGCTCCGGGCAATCGTTGATGAGATGGATGAGGAAGACGCCGAACGCATCTTCCCGTTTCTTAGCGGGCGGAACTGGAACACCGAGCCCGAACGGCGTCTCTCGAACTCCGAACTCCGCCAACTTCCGAGGGCGCTGCGCGAGCACATTATCCGCGCCGAAATCGCCGCGATCCCTCCGCACGAGCGCGATGAGATGGTCGCCGGGGTCGAAGAGTGGCGCTACGCCGACGCGGACGCGCTCATGCACATCGATGACTGACCCTGCGCCAGGCGAAATCTGGTGGTGCGACCTTGAGCCCGTTCGTGGTTCCGAAGCGAACAAGTCCCGGCCTTGCGTCGTGATTGGTTCCCGCGCATTCCATCAACTCGGTCTCCGTATCGTCATTCCCCTCACGAGCTGGCAACCGCACTTCGTCCACCACCGCAACAAGCTTCGAATCTCCGCTGCGCTCGCAAATGGACTCGACGTCGACTCGGCCGCTGACGCGATGCAGATTCGGTCGATCGCGACGGACCGGTTTCGTTTCACCACCGGGGAACTATCACAACGCGACCGCTCGGAGCTCAATGAGTTGCTTGCGCTCGTACTCGACCTGGACAGTGTCACGGGAATCGCACCGTGAACACCCGGCCCTTCGGTTCGCTCGAATCCGTCTCAGCCCTCACCCTTGGCGGCGGTGGGCTCGGGCAAGTGTGGGGCGCCACCACCCGCGATGAAGCGATCGCCACCGTGCGCGAAGCCGTCGACGCCGGCGTCACACTCCTCGACATGGCGCCCACCTACGGTCGCGAGGGCAAGGCGGAGCGCGTCATCGGCGAAGCCTTCGCCGGCACGCTACCACCCGGCGTCCGCGTCACCACGAAGTGCATGCTGGGCAATCCACCACCGGGCGAGGTCTACGAGCGGCTCTCAACCAGCCTCGACGCCAGCCTTTCACGCCTCCGGCTCGACCACGTCGATGTGTTCATCCTCCACGGCATGATCGACTCCGATGCTCCCGCCGGCGCGACGACACGCGTCTCGCTCGCAACTTTCCGCGAAGCCGTCGTGCCCGCCTTCGAGCGAATCGTCGCGAGTGGCCGGGCACGCGCCTGGGGCATCACGGCGGCAGGCTTTCCCGGCGCCATCCTCACGGCCCTCAACGATGCATCGAAACCCGCCGTCGCCCAGTGCATTACGAACCTCCTGAACTCACCCGGCGGCATGCAGCGCTGGGACGGACCGGCCCGTCCGCGCGAAATCATCGCAACGGCCGCAGCCAACGGCATCGGCGTCATGGGCATCCGTGCGGTAGCGGCCGGCGCACTCACGGGAGCCATCGACCGCGAACTTCCGGCAGAGAGTCCCGAACGCCGCGACTTCGACCGCGCAGCAGGGTTCCGCCGCCTCGCTGCCGAAATGGGCGAGTCTCCCGCCTCACTGGCCCACCGCTACGCCCTCACGATGCAGGGCGTCTCGACGGTCGTGCTCGGTGTGAAGACCCGCGCCGAACTGCGCGAGTGTCTCGCCGCCGAAGCCGCGGGGCCGCTGTCGCCGGACCAGTTCGAGCGGGTGACAGCATCCGCCCGGCCCTGACGAGCCGCTCACGGGACGAAATGAGACCCCCGGTCGAATTGCCCGGGGGTCGCTGTCGTTAGTTGCCGGCCAGCGCCAGTTCTGGCGCCGGCTCCACCCGCCGGGGAGCGGGCATCCCGCTTTCCAGGGCGCTGCAGACACCGGCCCGGCACTTCTTATCGACGATGTGCTCGCGCCATTCGTCCGGGAACGCTTTGAGCGCCGTCTTGATGGTGGTCATCGCGAACTGGCCGTGGAAGCAGTTCGACCACACCATCGTGGTCACCAGCAGGCTGAGGTTCTCGAAGTCCGAGTCGCGCCCGCCACCGGCCTGGATACGCCGAACCGTCTCGACCGCCCGCTGCGAACCAATCCGGCAGGTCGTGCAGCGCGCGCAACTTTCGTCCTCGCAGAACGCGAGGAAGAACTTGCACATGTCGAGCACACACGTGTACTGGTCGAAGAAGACGATGCCGCCACCGCCAAGAAAGAGCCCGAGTTCGCGGTACGGGTCGAGTGTGAGCGTGAGGTTCCGGTTGGCGGCGCACAGGCCTGAGAGCGGCCCGCCCGGCTGGAAGCCCTTGAGCGTCCGCCCTTCGCGCATCCCACCGCACCACTGGTCAATTACCGTGCCGATGGACGGCCCAAACGGCACCTCCACGCAGCCAGCCCAGTTCACCGAGCCAGAGAAGGTGAACATCTTCGTCCCCTTCTCCTTCGCGTCCGACACCGAACTCCACCATTGTGCGCCGTTGCGCATGATCATCGGCGCGTTCGCGTACGACTCCACGTTGTTCACGTTGGTCGGCTTATTCCAGAGCCCCGCCTGCGCCGGGAACGGCGGCTTGATACGCGGCATCCCGCGGTAGCCGTCGATCGAACTCATCAGGCCGGTCTCGTCACCGCAGACGTACGAACCGGCCCCGAGGAAGACGACGATCTCGAAGTCCTTCCCGCTGCCCAGGATGTTCTTCCCGAGCAAGCCCTTCGCGCGTGCCTGTTCCACCGCCTTCTGCATTCGTGCGAACGCCAGTGGGTACTCGTAGCGAATGTAGATGTACCCCTCGTCGGCGTGCGTCGCCAGGGACGCGATCAGTAGACCTTCAACGATGAGGTGTGGATCGCCTTCGAGCAGGACGCGGTTCACCCATGCGCCCGGGTCGCCCTCATCGGCGTTGCAGACCAGGTAGCGCGGAGAGGCCGTTGCCGTCCGCAGGAAGTCCCACTTGCGCCCGGTCGGGAAGCCGGCGCCCGCGCGCCCACCGAGGCCGCTATCGAGCATCTCCTTCACGATCGCCTCGTCGGTCATCTCGAGGGCCTTGCCGAACCCGGCGTAACCATCGTGCGCGAGGTAGTGGTCGATGCTCTCCGGGTCGGTCGTGCCGATGTTCGCCATCAGCCGCTTCACCTGGCCCTTCATGAACGGGTGCTCCGAGAGCAACGGGATCTCGGCGGTGGGATTCCCTTCGACCACGCCAATCGCGAGCTCCGGGAAGTCGCGCCCGGCCGCGATGGCCTCGACGAATTCGTCGACCCGGTCCTCGGTCACGTTGCCGTACAGCACGGTGTGCGTTCCCGCGGCCGAGCGCACGGTCACACAGGGTTCCATCCAGCAGAACCCCCACGAACCCGTCGTGCCGATGTCAGCAGTCAGCTTCTTCGCTTCAACAGCCGCGTTGAGCTTCGCGATCGTCTCGTCGGCGCCGCAGGCCAGCGAGGAAGTGTCCCGCGTCACGCGGATACGGATGCGCCCCGACGCCTGCTCGTTCTGCCATGCGCGTTTCGCCTCGGCGATGATCGATTCGAGTTGCGCGTTCATTCCGCGTCTCCACGAAGGTCGCGCACCAGCGCCCGTGCCGAATCGGGCGTGAGGTTGCCTTTCACCTTGCCGTTAACCCAGACCTGCGGCGCTTCGTGACACGTACCGTTGCACTGCCCGACATGCAGCCCCAGCTTGTGGTCTTCAGTCTGCTCGTGGAAGCCGATACCCAGTTCGTCCTGGATGGCGTCGAGCACCTGCTGCCCACCGAGAACCCGGCATGCCGGGCCGCAGCACCATGCGATCTCCGTCTCGGCCGGCGCATGCAGCCGGTAGTCGGCGTAGAACGTCGCCGCGCCGAAAATGAGCGCCGGGGTGCTGTTGAGCTGCCGCGCAATCACGTCGAACGCTGGCTTCGGGATGTAACCGTACTTCGCCTGGACTTTGTGGAGCGCGGGCATCACGTGCCCACGATTGGGCTCGAATTCGGCTACCAGCTCGCGCAGTTCCTGGATTCCGGGTTCAACGGTCATCCGCCGGCCTCGCTTGTGAAATCGGGCACACTATAGCTGAATCCAGCCCTAGCCGCAGCGCCGAGACCCTTGCCATACGCCCCATTCCGGTTCGAAGATGCGCGCCTGAAATGGAGTGCCGCGCATGTCAGAAGTCACCGACGGGGTCGCCGCCCACTACGGGACGGCCGACCTCACCGACCGGATCCTCGCCGCCGCTGCCGCCGCGGGCATAACCGAGATTACCCCCGCGGCGCTCTCGCCAGTCGATGAGTTCCACACCGGCGGCGCCATCGCCACGCGCCAACTCGCGGAGTTCGCCGCGCTCAAAGCCGGGGAGCGCGTCATCGACCTCGGCAGCGGGCTTGGCGGCCCCTCGCGCCTCCTCGCCGCCGAATTCGGCTGCGACGTCACCGGCATCGACCTCACCCCGGACTTCGTCGAAGCGGCGCGCGCGCTCACCGAACGATGCGGGTTGACCGCGACCTGCCGCTTCGAACTCGGTGACGCGACCGCCACGGGACTGCCCGGGGGCACGTTCGATGCCGGCTGGTCGCAGCACGCCGTCATGAACATCCGCGCGCGGCAGGCGTTCTGCAATGAAGCCTTCCGCCTGCTGAAGCCCGGCGGCCGCTTCGCCTTCTTCGACCTCCTGCAGGGCGATAACCCGGCGCCACTCGACTTCCCTCAACCCTGGGCGCGCACCCCGGAGATCAGCTTCCTCCATACCCCGGTGGAGACTCGCGCATTCTTCGCCAACGCCGGGTTCGAGGAGATGGCCTGGCAGGACGTTGCCCTCTCCGACGCCCCACCACCACCCGTCACCAACGGTTTCGGCCTCGCCTTCATCCTCGGCGAAGACATGGGTCCGCGCATCCAGAACGTGATCCGCGCGATTCTCGATGGCCGTGTCGTCATCGCCCGTGCGCTCTTCCGCAAGCCCGGATAGAGCATCGCCGCGGGGCGCGCAACCCGGTTGGATCCCTGGCCTGCGCCTTTACCATTGGATTCGTCAACCCTCTGCATACGGATTAGGATAGACTAATCTCCTGTGCTCGAAGGAGGGCCAATCCGCCGTGACTTCCGCCGCCGAACAACTCCTCCCCGGGGCCGACCTCCGCGCCGACCGTATGCCGGGCCACTGGCTCCTCGCCCGCATGGGCAAGCGCGTCCTCCGCCCCGGCGGCCGCGAACTGACCAACAAACTCCTCGCCGCACTCGACATCAGGCCTACCGACCACGTTGTTGAACTTGCCCCCGGCCTTGGTTCGACCACCAACCTCGTGCTCGCCCGCAACCCCGCGAGTTACCTCGGCGTCGACCGCGATCCCGTCTCGGCCGAACGCGTTGGCGCCGCCATGTCGGGCCCCAACCGCCGCGTCATCCAGGCCTCTGCGTCCGAAACCGGCGCAGCTGACGCTTCGACCGACGTCGTCTTCGGCGAGGCCTACCTCACCATGCAACCAGCCGCCGCCAAGACCCGCATCCTCGCCGAACTCGCCCGGATCACGAAGCCCGGCGGCCGATTCGGCATTCACGAGATCGCACTCGTGCCGGACAGCCTCTCGCCCGAACGAGTGGAGGCCATCTGCAGCGACCTCGGCTCCGAAATCCACGTGAACGTCAGTCCGCTCGCGGTCACCGGTTGGAAACAGATCATTGAGGACGCCGGGTTCGAAGTCCGGCAGCAGTACTTCGCCCCGCTCCACCTGCTCGAACCCCGCCGCCTCGTCGCCGATGAAGGACTCTGGGGCGCCATCCGCTTCGCGAGCCGGGTCGCCCGCAACGGAGACGCTCGCCGTCGCGTGCTCGCTATGCGATCCGCTATGCGCCGAAACGCGTCCAACCTCCAGGCTTGCTCACTCGTCGCGGTTCGCCGCGAAGACTAAGGCACCGGCGTTCTCAGATACCTGCACCACGGGCGCCGGCCAACCGGCGTCCGTCGGCGTCCATCAGCCGCGCAACCTTCTCACCAAGAATCAGGCTGTAGTTCTGCCCGCGGTCTTCCGGGTACACCTGGGTGGTGTTCGAGAGATAGAGACCGTTGATGCCCGTCCCCATCTCCGGGATCGACTGTGCGTAATAGGTGGTGATCACCGGCTGACCGCCAGGATCCTTGAAGAACCACTTCTCACGCACCCACGAAGGGTCGAACTGCGGATTCAGCCGCTTCAGCCCGTCCAGGTAGGCGTCGAACACCTGCTCCGCGTCCATTTCCAACACCGCGTGCCCGGGCGCCACGTAGTTCGAGAGATAGACCACGTGGTTGCCGCCGTACCGCGCCGGCGGCATGAAGTTCGTGTGCTCGATGCACGCCACGAACGGCAGGTCGTCGCCAATCGAAAGCCAGTAGTAGGGCGTCAGCGGCCGGTCGAGCGACAGCACAAGGCAGGTCGCCCACTGGTACTTCACACGGTCCAGCACAGCCCTGTACTCCGCCGGGAGCCCCGGCGCGATCCGGCTCGTGATGATGTTCGGCGTCGTCATCAGCACCTGGTCGAACTCGTGGAACTCCCCGCCTGCGACGATCCCGGTGACCGCGCCGCCTTCAGTCCGCACCTCGTCGACGTTCGTGTTCAAGCGAATATCAACGCCCTGCCCGCTCAGCCGGTCGGCAAGCGCCACGTAGTACCGCCGGAACGAGCCTTCGAGATACCCCAGCGACTCATGCGAGCCCGCGCCTTTGCGGCTCGCGAACCGCAGGTACACCTTGTTCCACAGCCACACCATGCCGACGTTCCCGGCCTGGTCGGCAAACTTCCCCTTGAGCAGCGGGCCCCAGAACGCGTTGAACGCTCGCTTGCCCACCGCCTTCTCCATCCACGCCTTCGCGGTCACACCCTCGTACCGCTTGATCCCATCGCTCTTGCGGCGAAGCCACACCGCCGCCAGCCCCAGGCGCACCCGGCTCACGAACGGGATCGCGGTGAACTTCAGCAGGTCGAGCGGCGTGACGAACGGGTACATCCGTCCCTTCACGAAGTGCGCGTTCTTCGGCTCGATCCAGCGCAGGTACGCGCCCAGTCCGAGTTCTTCGATGTAGCGGATGACCGTCGTGTCGTTCGTGAAAATGTGGTGGTAGAAGCATTCGAGCGGTTCGCCGCCCACCGGGAATGTGACCACCTGCCCGCCTACCTCATGGCGGCCTTCGAACATCGTCACCTCGTGACCGGCCGCGCGCAGCACGTTCGCCGCCGCCAGCCCGGCTACTCCCGCGCCAACAATCCCGATCTTCATGTGCCCACCGCCCGCTCTTCCACCTCGATGGCCGTGATCCGCCGGAACGACACACCGAAGCTCCACAGCAGGATCAGCCCCAGGATGGTCGTCGGGACGAGGATGACCCCGTGCGCGACGATGGAGTACGCGCTGGCGACGCTGTTCGATACTCCCGCGCCGACAAGCACCAGCTTCGCCGCCCACTCGAACGGTCCGGTGCCGCCGAAGAACGTCGGGATGATGATCGCGAGGTTCGCCGCCGAAAGCAGCAGACAGTAATGCGCGAACGACACGCCAAGGTCGAACCCCTGCCCGATGACCGCGTACGCCCCCGCCTCCACCATCCACGCCACCGCGCTGAGCAGCGCCACCAGCCCGAGCGAGCGCGGGTCGTGCACCGAACGCAGGCTATCGACCAGGTTGTCGGCCATCTCCTCGGCCATGCTTTCGAACCGCTCGGGCAACACCCGCAGGAAGAAGTGGATGACCCGCTTCGCCCGCGCCTCGTTCAGCGTGAGCACGTAGAAGCCGACGAGCGCGGCGATGAAAAACACGGTCGACACCCAGGCGATCGCCTGCAGTTTGCTGTCTTCGAACCCCACGATGCTCCCGGCCACCAGCAGCATGAGCACGAGCGTGCACCCGTCGAACAGGCGCTCCACGGCAATCGTCCCGAACGTCCCCATCTTCGAAACGCCCTCGCGGTCGCCGAGCACATACGCACGCACCACTTCGCCCGCGCGCGCCGGCAGCAGGTTGTTCGCCATGTACCCGATGATCGCGTACGGGAAGAGCCGCTGCGGGCTCATCGGCGCCACCGGCCGCATCAGCACCGACCAGCGCATGCAGCGCGCGCTGATCGCGAGGAACAGCACCGCCGTCCCGGGGATCAACCAGAAGTAGTCGCCCTGCTGCAGCGCATGGCCCAGGTCGCGCGGGTGCGTGGCGCGCAGAAACAGGGCGATGAACACCACGCTGATGGCGAAGCTGGCCCAGAACCGTACCGAACGAAGCAAACGGCCACCCGCCTGACTCTCAAGGAATCGGGAACTCACGCACGCGCGCCTTCCCGTTCTCAACTATCCAGAGCTTAGCATCGGCCGTCTCGACGATCCCATAAGGGCGTTCCAGCGGTTCTTTCCCGGCGTCCACTGTTTCGAAGCTCCCACCGTTCGCCGCATACACGCGCACCTGGTTGAGCGACGGCAGGCTGACCGCCACGCGCCCGCCGTCGAGCACGCGCAGATACGGCTTGTCCGTGACTTCCTGCCCGCCCCACCCTTCGACCGCGAACTCCGACCGGAACGACCCGTCCGGGTTCAGCACTTCCACCCGCCGGTTGTACATGTCGGCCACGTGGATCGCGCCATCTTTGCCGATGTCGATACCCACAGGTTCATCGAACTGCCCCGGGCCCTTGCCGCTCGCGCCAACGGTTTTCACGAACTGCCCCTGCAGCGTGAACACCTGGATGCGGTCGTTCCCGGTGTCGGTCACCCACACCTGGCCCTGGCTGTCGACCGCCGCATCGCGCGGCCCGAAGAGGTCGAACGGCCCCGGCGCTTTCGTCGTATCTGGCGGCTGGCCGAAGGTCGCCAGCGGCTTCAGGTCTTTGTCGAACACGCGCACGCGCCAGCCGAACGTGTCGGCCACCACCACTTCGCCCGTCGGCGCAACCGCGAGCCCCCACGGCTGCGATTGCTCGCTGAGGTCGTTCGCCTTCAGCCGGATGTCGACCGCCGCGATGAAGTTGCCCCGCGAATCGAACTTCTGCAGCTTCTTCGTCCCGCTGTCGATGACGTACAGGTTCCCCTCGCTGTCCCGTTCGATATCCACCGGCGAGAAGAACAGGCCCGGCAGCGAACCGGCGCCGCCGAAAAATGCGTGTCCGTCAGCGTCGGCGCCGGGTTTCGGCGGCTCGACGGGCCGCGCGAAGAGTTTGCCCGTCGCACGGTCGAAGTTCGCCGGGAAGAACGCGTACGCGTCAACGCTCCCGTTCGGGCGCCCCGGGTCGTGGTCGCGCCAGTATCTCAGCCATGTCTCGGTCCAGCCTTTGTGCACAAAGCCGTTCCACACGTGCTTCCACGTTGTCAGGTGGAACGGCCCGCAGTCGCCTTGCAAGCCGGTGCAGATACCGTTCGGCGTCGCCGACATCGCGTACTTGTACGTCTCGTCGAACCACCAGCGGTGCGGGTACTTCTCGGGCGCCTGGTACTGCACCGCCGCCGAATTCGCCACGTAGTCCTCGGCCTTGCTCTTGTTCGACTGGTTCACGAGCAGCACATCGAACTGCCCGGCAGGCACGCCGGTCGAGAAGTCCACGTAGCTCACGCTGCGGTAGTCGCGCAGGTACCACGCCCACGGCCACGCGAACGAATCGGACGAGTCGACCGCGATCGACAGGTCGTACCCCTTGCCCGAAGCCTCCGCCAGCGCGTCAATCTCGCGCGCAACGGTCGCCAGTCCGCCCGAACTCTGCGTGTAGATGAGCAGGTCCCGCGGATTGTCGCCGCGCACGAACGACGCCCGGTACATCGTGAAGACCGAGAACGTGCCCAGCGCAGCGATCACCGCCGTGAGCGCCACCACCCCGGCGGCCTGCTTCCCGAACGGCCACGCTGCATAGACGACGACGGCGGCAGCGCCGGCGAGGATGACCATCCTCACGGCCAGCATCGCGCTGCCGCCCGGCAGGTACGCCACCGCCCAAAGCGCGCCGGTCGCGATCAGTGCAACGCTCAGCAGCACGGCGATGACCTTGCCGTTCGCCGGGCGTTCGCTCCAGCGGGCCCACGCCTGCTGAACCGAGTAGGCCGCGAGTACGCAGGCCGGCAGCGCGAGGTGCGTGTTCAACCACGGCATCTTCTCGGCGCCGAGGGACAGCGCAGCGAACATGCCCACGAACCAGAACGCCAGGAAGCGCGAGAACGCGTTCCCCCGCACCACCGTCCACCACGCGCCGCCAACACAGATCGCCAGCGGCAGGAATTCGTACGCCGGCATCAGCATGTAGTAGTAGAACCACGGCTGATCCCCGCGCGAGACATGCTGCTGCGTGTGCCAGTAGTCCAGCGAGCCCCACGGCCCGCTGATCAGCCCGTTCCAGTTCGTCCAGAACGAGGTCATGAGGGTGAGGTAGGCCACCGCGGATCCAACGAATGCGAACGTCCAGAGCTTCGGCCGCCATTGGAGGCCGGCAAACGCCGCAATGCTCGTTGTCACCGAAAACAGCCCCGCGATGGCGATAGCGTCCTGTCGCGGGATTGCACCCTGCAGGTGCAACTCCCAGCTCAACCGATCCTTGGCCACGATTCCGAAAGGCTCGAGCACGTAGAACCGGCTCACCGGCGTCAGCAGCGGCAGCGTGAAGGTCCCGAGCAGCACGAGCACGTCGGCCGGGCGCGGCATCTCTTCGCCCCAGTCCATCCGGTTGCGAATCCAGCCGATGAACGGCCAGAGCGCCGCCACCACCCATGCGAACGGCGCGAATCCCACCGCCAGCAACAACCGCCGGAACGGTGTACTGATGTCCGAACGCGCCCGCGCGAGCGCCTGCAGGTCATCGGCGCCCAGGTCCGGGCGGTTCGCCGCCAGCGCAGCGATCTCCTCGCGGAAGTAGCGGTTCGAACGGCCAACGAGCGTCCGTTCCGCCAGTTGCACCGCGGTGTGGAGGTTCACGTAGACGAGGAACACGGCGATCGCGAGGAAAGCGCCCTCCTTGGTCAGCACATTCCCGGTGAACGCCACGGCGAGGACGTAGAGCCAGCGGTCTCGCCCTTCATCGAAGTACCGCCAGATAGCGACCACCATCAGCAGCGTGAAAAACGCCATGTAGATGTCTTCGCGGAAAAACCGGCTGTAGTAGACCAACGTTGGCGAAAACGCGATGAACACCACCGCGGCCATCGTCCCGGCCTGCCCCAGGCGCCGCCGGATGAGCAGAGGTAGCGCCACGATGGCCATGCCGAAAATCGCCGCCGAGACCCGGCTCGTGTAGTCGTTCGCGCCGAACAGGAAGAACACGAGCGCCTGCGCGTGGTAGTAGAACGGCCCGTGGAAGATCGGGCTGTGCTTGTACGTGCCCTGCAACAGGCTCCACGACCACTGGGCGTGGATGCTCTCGTCGTGGTGCAACGCCCGCGTGCCGAGGTCGAAAAACCGCAGCGCGAACGCCGCCGCGAAAATCCCCGCGTACGCCACCAGTTCCCAGCGCAGGGCGATTCGCACCGAGAGCGCGCGTTCGAGGGCGCCCGGCTGCCGGGCCGCGGAGAGCGGTCGTACGGTCATTGGCCTGCCTTCAGGTAAACGGCGAGCGGCGCCGGGACGTTCTTCAGCGAGTTGCGGTTGGTCAACCATCGCAGATACGGCAGAAAGCCACCGTCAGGGCCGTCCCGCGTCAGCATGAAGCTCCACTGTCCTTCCACCACCGAGTACCCCCCGGGCGCCGGCTCCGTCACCGGCCAGATGACCGCGGTCGCGCCCGCCGGAATCCGATCCGCGACAACCACGTGCGGGGTATCGCGCAGCGCCCACGTTATCGCGTCCTTGAAAGAGGGGTGCACAACGATCTCGCCACCGTTCTCCTTTGTCTCCTTCGCCACGATCGCGCGGATCTCCTCGCCCTGGATCGTCGCGATTGGCGACGGCATCGGTTCGTCCGGGCTTCCGAACGCCACCCCCGAGGCGCCGGTGAACAGCAGCAGGGCTCCCGCGAACAGCGGCGGCACGAGCGCCGCGCCATAGAGCTGCCGGTTGCTGAACAGCAGCCCGAAACACGCAACCACCGCGACAGCCAGGCCGGTGATGATGAGTTTCTCATCCGCGTCGCCGGGGCGATTGAGACGCGCCCAGTCCGCGAGGTAGGCCTCCATCACGCCGAGGCAGAGCAGCATCCCGGCGAGGATTGCCCCGGCATTCGCCCAGTTCACCCGGTGGAGCGCGTCGGCGATCCCCGGGACTTCGAGCCCGAGGAGCAGCACCGCCGGCAGTGCGACCGCCGCGAGCGGGGCAGGGTCGTGCGAACCCCCCGCGGCGATGAGCCACAGCAGCGCCGCGCCGAACCACGCGTAGAGCGGCAGTTCGGGCCCCTCCCAGTCGCTGTCACGCCAGCACCGCAGGACCTGTGCTGCCACCGCCGCCAGCCCGCCGAGGATGACCGGAGTCGAGTACAACAGCGCGAGGTATGCCTCCGGCGCCGATGACCACGGCCGGTCGAACCCCGCGCCGAAGGCTGCCAGTGGAGGTACCGTCGGGCCTTCCCAGCCAAACCCGAACCCGAGGCTCGCCGCGGCGATGCCCACCACCACGCCGCCCAGCGGCCAGCCAACCGCGGCCGGCGACGGGTACTCCTGGCGCATGAGCCGCAGCGCCGCCAACCCGACCACCAGGGGAAGCACGATCCCGCCGCCCGTTGCCGCGAAGAACCCGGCAGCGCCGAGCAGCCATCCCGGCGCGCGCTCCTCGTAGGTCAGCACGAGCAGCCAGGCCGCCACCGCGATGTCGAACCCGGAGGCCGCTGCTGTGCTCCCGAAGAGGATCGACGCCGGGTCGACGGCGAGCACGGCCAGCGCCACCAGCGCCGGCCCTTCGCCGAACCGCCGGCCCAACCGCCAGAACGCGAACGGAACCGATGCGCTAGCAACCAGCACGAGCGTCCGCGCCGCCATCTCCGAAGTCGTAACGCCGAAGGTCGCAGCCGCGAGTCCCTGCAAGAGCGTCGGAAGGTAGCGTGAATCGCTGTTCCCGGTGTGCGCCTGCCATGCCCCCGAGAGTGCGTCCAACTCGGGCCCGCCGACCGGGATGCTGAGCGCACCGGCCAGCCGCACGAACACAAACAGCGCGCCGGCCGCGAACCACAGCAGCGCGCCCAGCGACACCTCTCGCGGATCACCTCGCTCGCCACCGATCATCGTCACGGGGTCGCCGCCATCGCTTCCGCTGGCAGGCGGTAGATCGTGTAGGCGCCGGAGCGGTGCGCCACATCAAGGAATTTCGAAAAATCGGGCAGCAGCCCCGGGTAGCGCGCCAGTTCTACTCGCCCGACCACCAGGTACTCCGCGCCGAACTCCCGCATCACGCCTTTCACCCGCTCAGGATCGCCTGAGTAGTACGCAGCGTCGACCTCGTCCTGTCGTCGCAGGAACTCCGCGCGGTTCGCAGGCGTATCACCGCGCCACTGGATCTCGTGGAAATACCAGCCGATCGGCGTCGCCCGGCCCGTTCGCGCCGAAATCCGCCCGGCGTCCGAATAATCGACCCCGGCGTCCGCCAGCACCGGCGAACCGCCCGTTGGTTGCCAGCGCCGTCCGCTCGCCTCGATCACGACAGCATCGCGCGGCGTATTCGCCGAAATCCACTGCACGAGGTCGTACTCACCGGGATCGGCCTGCGCCACCGCCGCCAGCCCATCGATGCTCGTCGCTCCGTGAAACCCGTTCGTCCGGTTGAACGCCGCCAGCAGCGGATAGCACAGCCCGAGTGCGACGAGCGCCATCGCCGGCGCGCCAATCAGCCCCAACGGCTGCCGCCGAACGTTCCGCAGCGCCTGCACAATCCCCACCGCGCCGCCAAGCGAGAGCAGCACCCACGCCTGGTACGAAAGCTTGAAGACCGTATTGAGCCGCGGAACGCTCCCAAAGAACACGTCCTTGATGAGGAACAGTTCCGAGCCATACAGCAGCATCACGCCGAACGCCGCGCAGGCCGCCGGGAAGGCCAGCGCCCGCTTCGCCGCCGCCAGCGCGACCGCGCTGAAGCAGAGCAGCCATGCGCTCCCGGCGTAAATCGCCATCGTCACCCAGCCACCGGCGCCACGCGCATCGACCGCATCTGAAAGCTCGCCCTTCGCCAGCGCCATCCCGATCCAGCCGAGGAACGGCACGAGCGGGACCCACGCTGTCCCCAGCGCAATGTTCTGCGCGCTCTCGCGCCTGAGTCCCCGGTACGACCAGGCTGCCGTCGCAAGCCCCGCAAGCCCGACCGCCCCGAACTGCAGCAACAGGTGCGCCGGCCGTGTCCCCGCGCCGACATACGGTTCGAGGCCCCCGGCCTGGGAGGAGAAGTCCAACAGCCACGGCAGGTAGAGCACGACTCCGGCCACGCCCAACGGGCCTACGTAGGTCACCGTCCCCAGCGCAGCTTCGAGCAGGCCGCGCCCGCGCAGGTTGCGCGCCAGCACGGCCACCGAGAAGAACGCGGTGAACGTGATGACGTCCCACGCGTTCTGGAACGCCAGCCCGCCCAGCAGAACCGCGAACAGCGCCGACTCCAGTGGCGCACGTCGGTGACGCCGCCAGTCCAGCTTTCCGCGCCCGCGCCACAGCGCCGCTGAAACCCCCAGGGCCAGCAACACCAGCGGCAGCGACATCACATGAGGGTGCAGGTCGCCGAGCAGAAAACTGAAGAACGGGAACTCGGTAATCGTGTTCGGAATCACCCGCGAACCGCGCCACCAGAACCAGTACTCGGTCGGGTACCACTCGGTCGTGCGCGGATTCATCTGCCCGCGGTAGCAATTCTCGGCCTGGTCCGGGGCGCAGGGCAGCATCCACTCAACACCGAAGTCCCGGTAGAGCCCCGCGTTGTAGTGCTCGTGCGCCGCGCTCCATTCGAACACGGCCGAAAGCGAGCCCACGAACAGCAGCAACGTGATGGCGAGAACGCCCGCCGCTGCCGCCGCATTCTTCGCGCGCGAGCCGAGCACCCAGCGCGCCAGTGCGTACGCCAGCGAACAGATGCCGGTCGCCGCGGCCGCGAACGTGTAGGCCAGCGCGAGGTTGTACCCGCTCGAAGCCGGCGCGCCCGAAAGCGCCGTCAGCACCCCCGACTGCACGTAGCCGAAGTAGTAGTAACTGGCCGGTTCGCCCGCGAGCCACGGGTCCTTCGGCGGGTACTCCTCCGAGTTGAGCGTCGCGTTCAGGTACATCAGATCCATCGGCTGCTCCGTCCCGCCGATTTCGCTGTTGTACGAACGGAACGCCGTGTAACCGAAGAACGCGAAGCTGAAGACGGCGACGGCCATGACCACGCCGGGCCATGCCCGCCGCCAGGTGACCTTGATCCAGCGGTCCCGCCCCACAATCGCCGCCGCCAGCAGGCCGGCGAGGAGCACCGCGACGAAGTAGTCGCGCCGGCCCGCGCTCAGCACGTGAAGGCAACGCAGGATGAAGTAAAGGTAGCTCGTAACCAGCAGACCGAGCGGGAAACTCAGCCCGGCGCCCGCATCGGGGAGTCTGCGCAGGACAACGGCCGCAATCGGGAACCCGCAGGCGGCAACCACGATTGCCGCGGCCCAGAATGCGAGAGCGTCCGTCATTACCCCTCCCGGGCGAGCAGGGAGTCCACGAAGTCTTCGGCGTCGAACGGCGCAAGGTCGTCCATCTTCTCCCCCGTGCCGATGAATCGCACCGGGATGCCCAGTTCGTGCGCGATCGCGAAGGCGATCCCGCCCTTCGCCGTGCCATCGAGTTTGGCCAGAACGATCCCGGTCACCCCCACCGCCTCGGCGAACGTCTTGGCCTGCATCAGCCCGTTCTGGCCGGTCGTCGCATCGAGCACGAGGAACGTCTCATGCGGCCCGTCCGGGTGGTTCCGCTGGATGATGCGATGCATCTTCTTCAGCTCTTCCATCAGGTTCGCTTTCGTGTGCAGCCGTCCCGCTGTGTCGACGATCACGAAGTCGGCCTTCGAACTCTCCGCCGCCGAAAGCGTGTCGAACACCACCGCGCCGGGATCCGCCCCCGGCTGGTGCGCCACGACCCGCACGCCGATACGCTCGCCCCAGACCTTGAGCTGGTCCGTCGCGGCTGCCCGGAACGTGTCCGCCGCCCCCAGCACGACCGTCGCGCCATCGCGCTTGAGGGCGTGCGAAAGCTTGGCAATGGTGGTCGTCTTGCCCGCGCCGTTCACGCCGACCACGAGGATGATCGTCATCTCCGGCGCGTCCGCGTCCTCCCACGCGAGCGGGTCAGCGGCCGGCTCAAGCAGGACGTCAACCAACTCCTCGCGGAGGAAGTCGCGCACGCGGGCGCTCTGCTTCACGCCCTCGTCTTTCACCCGCTTCTTCACCGCATCGATGATGACCGTCGTCGTTTCCAGCCCCGCATCCGCTCCGATCAGCACCTCTTCGAGCTCGTCCCAGAGGTCGTCGCTGAAGTCGGCCCGTTCGAATAGCCCGCCCAGCCTGCCGAAGAACCCGCGGCGCGTCCGCTCGACAGCGCGCTCCGTCTGCTCGTGGACTTCGGCGCGCTCTTCCGCCGTCGG
The DNA here is from genome assembly GCA_964470735.1 of uncultured Anaerolineaceae bacterium. GTDB lineage: Bacteria > Chloroflexota > Dehalococcoidia > Tepidiformales > Tepidiformaceae > Amarobacter. The sequence continues at coordinate 2,301 of CAYYDX010000045.1, read as the reverse complement.
CTCGAACGAGACGAGCGCCGACGGCTGCTCCGCGACAGCCGCTTCCTCAGCGGCCGGTTCCTGTGCTTGTTCCGCCGGCTTTCTTCGCCAGAATCTCACGCGCGACCCCTGCTCCTGATGCAGCGATGGTAACGGCGCGAAGGATAAAGGTCAGTCTGTGATGACCCGCGCATTCAGGCGCCCGCCACCGCGCTCGCCGGCACAGAACGTGCCCGTGCCCGGTCCACCTCGTGGATTCGCCGGCTCAGCAGCCAGAGCGAAGCCACCGCGATCACGAGGCTCACCAGTTCGATTCCGAAGTTCTCGATGAGCGTCACCCCGGTCAGGCTATTCGCGGTGTCCCAGAGCGCGTGCAGCAACACAGCACCGAGAAATGCCAGGATCACACGGTGGTTCGGCGCCACGCGCCCATGCCGCTCCCGTTCGCGCCAGAGCACCGCGCACACGAGCCCCGTCCACGCCCCATGCCCGGCCGGCGAAAGCAGCCCCCGCATGAAGAGCGTCATCTCCAGTACACCAATTGAGCCCTTCGACTCGATCAGCGCGACGAATGCGTACCCCATCGTTTCGAAGGCCGCGAATCCCATCCCCGAGGCGACCCCGAACACCACACCATCGGCCTCGGAGCGGTGCCGCCAGCGCAGGAACACGATGAGCGGCGCCACAAGCTTCGCGCTCTCTTCGATGAACCCGACCCCAAGCAGTGCGAACGGGCCAAGGTCGCGTAACGTCTCGTACTCGAGCACACCGGCAATCACCGTGCCGACAATCCCGCCCCAGGTGAAGCAGACAGCCAGTGGCGGCAGTGGGAGAAAGCTCGGCCGTGTCCGCCCGTACACCCAGGTCACGAAGACCATCGGCGCCAGGAAGGCCCCGAGCACGATGATCGACGGGTAGTAGTTCGGGTTCTCGGTCGACTTGGCTGCCTGCGTCACCAGCAGGAACAGCGCGAGCCCCACCGCCAGCATCTGCCCCCACGGTTGTCGAACCCAGCCGAAAGCGCGCCCCACGCAGTCCCTCCACGCCGCACCCGGCGATGGGCGCGGATTCTACGTCAGCAATTGCACATGCGCGGCAGCAGCAAGCGAAACCAGGGAGATGGGAGACGTGGCCGCTCACATGCCGCGTTCGGGGAACTGGTGGGCGATACTGGATTCGAACCAGTGACCTCTGCGATGTCAACGCAGCGCTCTAACCATCTGAGCTAACCGCCCCAACGCGGAATTGTCAGGATAGCGCACACACTGCCAACCTTCCACCCACCCCGGCGCGTCATTTCACAGGCCAGGACTGGCCCGCAAATAGGAAGCCCTACCTAATTCATGCGCCGCGCTTTGACTATGTCTGTATCCATGCTCTACCTTACGCAGCGCGCAGGCACTGCTGCGCTGGAGAGCGCCTTGTTCATCGCCATGAACCGATTTGTCATCAACGCCGGCCGCGAAGCCGATTTCGAAACCGCGTGGGTCAGGCGGAAGAGCTTCCTCGACAGCGTCCCCGGTTTCGTCCACTTCGCGCTCCTCAAGGGAGACGGCAAGGGCGAGTACGTCTCACACACGACCTGGGAATCCCGCGCCGCCTTCGAAGCGTGGACCAACTCCGACCAGTTCCGCGCCGGCCACGGTCAATCGGAGATGAGCGCCATCATCGCCGGCCACCCGACCGTCTCCCTCTACGACATCGTCATCGAGCAGGCCGCGCCGCTCGCCGTCTGAACCCGGTCCGGCTGCCCTTGCGCAAACGCGGCTTCGCCTCCTCACCTCTTGCGAAGCCGCGTTTTCGTGTGGGTGGCGCCTTGCCCCCGTGTGGTATCGTAGTGCTTCCAACGGCTTCGACCGGGACGAGTAGCCAGCCACCACAGAGAGACGCGCCATCGGCTGAAAGCGCGCACCACGGCAGGCGAACACCACCCGCGAGCCGGCCCCGAAGCGCCCGCCTCCCCCACGGAGCCCGGCGATAAGGCAGCCCGGACGGCCCCGTTACCGGCCACAGGAAGGCCCACCACCGGTGGGCGAAGTTGGGTGGAACCACGGGCCCGTCGCCCGTCCCAACGGCACGACGAAGCTCGCCGTTCTCCAGGTCCACCCAACCATGCCGCTACCCCGTTCCTCGCCACTTCTCACGAGGCAACCGGCCTTGAGCACACCTCGAGACCCCTGTGCCTGTGTGGTTCCACCGGCCCGGCCCACTCGCGCGCGGCTGACGGCCGCCTTCGACTACCCATCCCACCCTCGAAGCACCCGAATGGAGTACCCCCATGGCTGACGCCGCCGCACCCAAGGAAGACTGGAACGCCCTCCC
>CAYYDX010000044.1:16471-25733 GCA_964470735.1 uncultured Anaerolineaceae bacterium | reverse complement strand
GTGCGCTCACACGCCACACCACTGGAGACACCATGGCACGACCGCTCGAAGACATTCGCATCCTCGATCTCACCTGGGTGCTCGCGGGGCCGTTCGCTTCGATGGTTCTCGCCGACCTCGGCACGGAAGTGGTGAAGATCGAACGTCCGCCGAACGGCGACATCTCTCGCACCACAGGCCCTTACCAGAACGGCTGGAGCGGCTACTTCTTCAGCATCAACCGCGGGAAGAAGAGCCTCGGGCTGAACCTGAGGAGCGAGGAGGGCAAGCAACTCTTCCTGCGCCTGGCCGAGAAAGCGGATGTTGTCGTCGAGAACTTCACGCCGGGTACGATGGCACGGCTGGGGCTTGGCTACGACGCGCTCTCCTCGCGGAACCCCGGGCTGATCATGGCCAGCGTCTCCGGGTTCGGGCAGACCGGCCCGTATAGCGACCGGCCGGCGCTCGACGTCGTCGTCCAGGCGATGGGCGGGATCATGTCGATCACCGGTGAACCCGGTGGCGGCCCGGTCCGGCCCGGGGCGTCATTCGGCGACCTCACCGCGGGGCTGTTCGCCACCATCGGCATCCTTTCCGCTCTGCACGAGCGGGAGCGCAGTGGCCTTGGCCAGGCGATCGACATCTCGATGCTCGATTGCCAGGTCGCCATGCTCGAAAACGCGATCATGCGCTACTTCGTCACCGGCCAGGCGCCCGAACGGCTGGGCACCCGCCACCCGAGCGCGACACCGTTCCAGGCCTTCCCCACGGCCGACGGCCACATCGTGATCGCGCTGGCGTTCGGCGAAGAGAACCAGTGGGCGCTGCTCTGCGCCATGCTCGGCGTGCCCGAACTGATCGACGACGAGCGCTTCGAAACCGGACCGAAGCGCACGCGCAACCACGCCATCCTGGAACCAACCCTCATCGAAGCCTTCCGCAAGCGCACCACTGCCGAGTGGTACGCCGACTTCCTCGCGGCGGGCATCCCCTGCGGGCCGGTCAACAGCATCGCCGATGTCGCGAACGACGAGCAGGTGAAGTTCCGCCAGAGCATCAAGCCGGTCACTCACCCGGTCGCCGGAACGATCCCGATTTCCGAGTCGCCGGTGCGGATGTCGCGCAGCGAGACAGGCATGCAGGGGCCGCCGCCGAGCATGGGCGCCGATACGGCTAGCGTGCTCGAATCGTGGCTCGGCCTCAGCGCGGACGAGGTGGCAGGCCTCGAAGCACGCGGTGTGGTGACGACAAGCGGGGGACCTGATCTGAGCCGGATCACGTGAGCCGGCGGCCAAGAGTCGTAAGAATCGGGTAAGAACACCGGTTAACCAGGGGCCACCCATCTACGTTGCCTATGGATGCATAGCCGATACTTAGGTATCGGTATCCGATGGAGATGGGCAGATGAGAGGGATTTTCTACGACCCGGCCGAGCGCCGGTTGCATGCAGTGCTGACGAACCCGGAGCCGGGCTGGGCCCTGGTCACACACAATCTCGAAGCCAGCGTTCACCATTGCCGCCGCATCATGCGTGAATGGCTCAGCAGCGACGACATGTTCCGGATGAACTGGAGCATCGAGCGGGAGCGGCTCAGCGCCTGAAGCCGGTACGATGCCCGGTGTGACCGGTAACGTCGCCCGCCAACTGGAAGAACTCGACCGTGAACCGGGGCCACGTGCGCGGCGATTCGACAGCGAAACGGCGCTGCGAGGGCGAACCGCAGTCCTCCCATCGGCGTTCAACCCGCCGACGCTGGCCCACGAGCACCTGTTGCGAACCGCACTCAGCGCCTTTGGTCTCGAACACGCGCTCGCGCTGCTGACGACCCGAAACGTCGACAAGGGCGTGCACGGCGCCTCGCTGGCCGACCGCGTGGGAATGCTGCTGGCCATGCGCGAGGAGTGGCCAGCGCTTTCGGTGGCGGCCTCGAACCAGGCCCGCATCATCGACCAGGCGCTTGCGCTTACAGGCGCCTTCCCGTCAGCCACGTTTGACTTCGTCGTTGGCTTCGACACGCTCGAACGGCTCTTTGCGCGGCGCTACTACGCGGACATGGAGGCTGAACTGGCGCCGTTCTTCGAACGCCACCGCGTACTCGCGGCCAACCGTGGCGCTATCGAAGCGCACGAAGTCGCGGCATGGATTCATGCGAACGCGGGGGCCTTCAGCAACCGCATCCTCCTGCTCGAAATTGGAAAGGAACCGGCGTCCCTCTCCTCGACGCGGGCACGCGAGGCGGCCTCCATGGATACAGGCGACCTGGCGGCGCCGGCTGCTGTGGCGCGCTACGTGCGCGAGCACGGTCTTTACCGGTGAACGGCCGCCCTCACGCGTAAGCTTCCTCCGGGAGGTTTCCACACATGGAACTGCAGCAAGCTCGCGAGCATCGACCGGTCATCTTCGCGCTGGCGGAAGCGCGCCGCATCGTCCACGGGGCGAGTGCGGTGGGCAGGTTCAACGCGCGGTCGGCGGTGCTGGTCACCAACCTGGTCGGATCGATGTGGTGTGCGTACCTGTTCGCCGCGCTGGCGCTCATATCGTTGCCGGCCGCGCTCAAGTCCGGCGATATGGTGGTCATCGTCGGCTGGATCTCCCAGACCTTCGTCCAACTCGTTTTGCTTTCCGTGATCATGGTTGGTCAGAACGTCCAGGCGGCAGCGAATGAAGGCCGCGCCGAAACCGACCACAAGACGCTCGACGCCGTGCACACTCTCGCTGTCGACATCCACCGCATCAACGAGCAGCAGACGGCCATCCTCGAGCGACTCGACAAGTTACCCCGCGCCTGATTTGCGCCGTCCGCGCGCTATCACCCACGCTGTACTGACAAACCTTGCAGGAGTGACCCATGCCGCTTTCCCAGGACGAACTCGACGCCTTTCTTTCCGGCCCGCACATCGCCGTTGTGGCCACCAGCGGGCCGAAGGGCAAGCCCCACGCGATGCCCGTCTGGTACGCATGGCGCGACGGGAAGGTGCTCTTCCACACGGGCGACACGTCGAAGAAGCTGCGAAACCTCCAGGCGAACGACCGCATCAGCGTCGTCGTCGATTCGAAGGTGGCGCCCTACAAGGTCGCGGTCATCGAAGGCACAGCGAAAATCCTCCCCGGCGATAGCCAACTCGCCCGCGATGTCGCCATCCACTACCTCGGCCAGAAGGTCGGCGAGCAGTATGCGAGCCAGTCGACCGGCCCCGGGGCGCTCGTGGAAGTGAACGTGACGAAGGTCATCTCGTGGGATTACGCGAGGGAATCGAACCCCTGAAGCAACGCGCGGTTTCGGCCAACCGCATCCGCCGGACCGTACAGCCGGCGCGGCTCGCGGGCAGTGCGGCTGTCCGCTGGGGCTTCGCTCACCTTGCCTTCGGCGAGCGCCGCCAGGTTCGCAAGAAGCAGGCCATGCTGCGCACCGCCGAAGACGTGACCCGGACCATGGGCGAAATGAAGGGCGCCGTCATGAAGGTGGGACAGGTGCTCTCCCTGATGTCGGGCGTGTTGCCGGACGAGATGGCGTCTCAGCTGGCAAGCCTCCAATCGAACGCGCCGCCGATGAGCTACGACCTGGTGAAGCAGGTCTTCATCGAGGAGTACGGCGAGCCCCCGGAGGGCATCTTCCGCAAGTTCCAGCGCGAACCGTTCGCGGCCGCCTCGATCGGCCAGGTGCATCGTGCGGAACTGCGCGACGGGCAAAAGGTCGCCGTGAAAGTACAGTACCCCGGCGTCCGCGAGGCCATCGACCACGACCTCGCGAATGTCGGCATGATGATCAAACTCGGCGGACTGGTGGCCCGCGGGCTCGACGCGGGAACCATCGTGAAAGACCTCGAATCCGGCATTCGCGCCGAACTCGACTACGGGCGCGAGGCAGAGTGGCAGCAGCGGTTCGCCGATGCCTTCGAGGGCCACGGATTCATCCGTGTGCCACACGTATTCGCCGAACTCAGCCGGGGGCGCGTGCTCGTGCAGGAGTACCTGCGGGGCAGGCCGTTCGCCGCGGCGCTCGAGCTGCCCCAGGCCGAGCGGGATCGCCTCGGCGAGATGATCTACCGCTTCTGTTTCGGCAGCATCTACCGCCACGGGCTGTTCAACGGTGACCCGCACCCGGGTAACTACCTGCTGCTCGATGAAGGTGGCATCGGATTCGTCGACTACGGCTGCGTGGCCGAGTTCGATGAGCCAACGATCGCCGGGTTCATGCGCCTCATTCGCGCCCTCAACATCGGCGACATCGAGGAGTGGCGCCGCGCGACCGAAGCGATCGGTATCCTCCATGCGAACGCGCCGTTCAGCACAGAAGAACTGTACGAGCACATGCACTGGTACTGGGCGCCGATCCTCGGCGAACGTGTCCGCTTCACGCGCGAACTGGCAACCGAGATGGTGCGGCGAAACACCATGACCACCGGCCTCGGCGGCCAGATCAACCGGCACTGCAACGTACCCGCCGGTATGGTCTTCCTCACCCGTATCAACTTCGGGCTGGCGGGATTGCTGGCCAGTCTGGAAGCGGATGGCCCCTGGCGTGCCATCGTTAAGGAGTACGTCGACGGCGACCCGCCCTGCACGCCACTCGGCGAACTTTCTGCTGCAACAACACGCAGCGGACTCCCGGTCTAACCCCAACTCAGCATCTTCACGCTTCAGGTGACAGGCATCACCCAGATTCCACTTTCGTGGTGAACGGAACGTGTCGAAATACCTGATGAAAGGTGGATCGAGCGATGCCCGACCGCGACCAGCGGCAGCTGGAAACGAAGGTGCTGGTGCTGCAGAGCACAGTAGCTGGCTTCTTCGTGCTCGGCGTCGTACTCGGATGGTTCGGCACGCAGAGTCACGCGGCATTCGCGGGAGCGGCCTGGATTGGCGGCTACCATATCGTCCACGCGATCTACGTCATCAGGTGGCGAATCCCGGGCCGCCCCAACGCCCTGGTAGAGACGCTAACCCCTCCGCTCGATGTGTCGTGCATCACCACGGCGTGGGTCGTGCTCGGTGATCCGCTGTCACCGTTCTGGGGCGCCTACCTCTATGCCCTGGTCGGATACGGCCGCCGCTACGTTGGGAAGCGCTATGCGCTGCTCGCCGGTTTCATTGTGGTGAACATCGTCCTCGCGCGCGTCTTCATCTCGGTCGACACCGCCACACCGGCCACCATCGATGCCAATCTGCTGACCATGATCGTCCTCGCGCTGACGGTCGCCTCGCTGGCGCATGCCATCGGTTCCGCGTGGCGAAATGCCGAACACCGCGCGCGGGTGCTCGCCGAAATCGACGCCCTCACCGGCATCGCAAACCGCCGGGTATTCCTCGAACGCCTCGAAGCTATGGGGCCGCGGCCTGCATCTGGCTTCGCGCTCCTCATGATCGACCTCGACGACTTCAAGAGTCTGAACGACGAACACGGCCACCTCTACGGCGACCGCGTGCTCCAGAACGTGGCCCACATCCTCCAGGAGAACGTGCGACACGACGACCATGTGGCACGATACGGCGGCGAAGAGTTTGTCGTCATGATGCCGGGCGCTTCGCTGCAGGACGCCCTCGCCGTCGCCGAACGGCTCCGTTGCGACGTGATGACGCGCACCCCGGCGACCGTCTCGGTGGGCTGTGCGGCGTGGCAGCCGGGCGAATCCGCCGAGACTACCCTCCGGCGCGCCGATGACCTGCTGCTGGCAGCCAAGCGCAACGGTAAGAACAGCGTCCGTACGTCGGACCTGCGATTGACTGCCTAGCGCCGGCGGCGGGTCAGCGCAATCGTCGAAAGCTCGGGCCGTTCCTGGATGGCCGCCCGGATCGCCTGCTCATGGTCACCATCGTGCACACTCCATGCGAGCAGGTACTCGTAGAACGTGATTCGCCGTTCGCGCCCCCACGAGTCGACAGCGCCGGGCAGGGGCGCGGTCACTTCGAGCGTATCGGGCGTCAGCCCCGCGAGCGCCTCGACGAGGTGCGCGCGGTCGGCGGCTGCCCGTTCGATAGCTGTGGCGAGGTCCCCGGATGAACTGGCGGCGATGGCACCGGTGCGACGTTCGGGGAGGCCTGCCAGCCATTGCTCGAACCGATTGGAGCGACTCAGCGGGAACAGGTTGAGGAGAAGCGCATCGGCGCCGAGCGCGTGCGTAGCGTGTACTCGGGCCGTCCACGGCTCGCCTCCCGGGCGGCGGTCAAGCAGTTCCGGTGGGAGAACGGCGAGCAGTTCGAGCAGCCGGTAGCGTGCGCTCCCGGCCCGCTCCACCAGCACGCGTACCACGGGCAGCATCATTCGGGTAGCGGCCCCAGGCGGCTTTCGATGGCGTCGCGGGCGTCCGGGTAAGCCTCACCGAACGCCCGGAGGAGGCCGAAGCACCCGCTCGCCATCATGTCGCCGTACGGCGCCGCGAAGTACGGCTGCAACGCGGTACCCAAAATCTTCTCCCGTCGCGGGCCGGTCACACCAACCAGCCGCGGTTGTCCCGAAACCAGCGAGCGGCCCGCGTGGAACGCGCCGTGTCCCGAGGAATCGAACACCTCCTCGTTCGTCAACGAGCCGTCGCACATGCGCGAGGTGAAGCCGACCACCTGCTCGGTCGACACTTCGCCGGTGTGGTGTTCGAACAGGCTCGCAATCCGGCGGCCACGCAGGTGGAAGCCGAGCAGGTGCATGTTGCCGAGGTTCAGCACCGCCGCCTCGCCCGCGCCACTCACCACAGGGTCGTGCAGCGCCCCGAGAGCGGCGGCCGGGCCGGTGTCCATGAAGACGACTGCCGCCTCGTTGCCGGCCGAGGCCACCATGGCGCGTGCGCGCGTCAGGTACGCCGGCAGGTCTCCGGGGAGTGTCGCGAAGGCCAGCAAATCGTTCCGGCGCTCAACCGTCCGGCGAAGGTGTTCGAACCGGAACACCCGGTCGGAGACCTCCGGCGGCGCCGCGCCGTGGTCGAGGCAACTCACCGCGATACCATCAAAACGGGCCGGGACTTCGAACGCGCCAAGCGCTGTGGCAACCGCGTCGAGGTCGAGGTCCTGGAGCACGACATACTCGCCGTCGATGCGGCGGGCTTCGTCGGGCGAGACCAGCCGCACACCGAGCGCTTCCACGCGGCTCAGGTCATCGTTGATGGTCTGGGCGGCTTCCGGCGTCGCAAAGACTCTGCCACCGGCCTTGAGGTGGTCCTCCACGGCCCACGAGCATGGTCCGCCGCCTGCAACGGTACCCGCGAGCACGACATCGCGCCCGCTCGCAGTGGCCCGCCTGATGCGCCGCGCGGCGATTTCCGTCGCCGACGGCAGAATGAGCTTCTCGTTGTTCTCAACCGGGCGTTCGGGGTCGAACACGAGGATATCCTGGGTGCCCGTTCCCATGTCGATGGCGAGGATACGCATGCACCCAGTGTAGGCCGTTGCCCGCCGCTCGGCGCTGTGGGGGCGAGCCTGTGTCCGGCCCATCGGCTACGCTCGCGAACACATACTTCGACCGAGGAACTCCCGTGACCCGAAAGCTCTCCGTTGGCATCACCTGGCAGTTCGACATGAAGCGCGAGGACGCCATCGCGCTCGCGAAGATCGCCGACGAGACCGGCATCGATTCGTTTTGGGTACCCGAAGGCTGGGCGCGTGATGCCTTCTCCCTGCTCATCTCCATCGCCGAGAAGACCGAGCGCCTGAAACTCGCAACCGGCATCGTCAACGTCTACTCCCGCACCCCTGGGGCTCTCGTCCAGCAGTTCGCCACGCTCGACGACTGGAGCGGCGGCCGCGCGATCATCGGTCTTGGCGCTTCGAGCGCGAATGTGATCGAGCAGTTCCACGGTGTGCCGTTCCAACCGTCGCTCGCCCGCATCCGCGAAACCGTCGAGGTCATCAACATGCTGATGCGCGGCGACAAACTCGTGTACCACGGCAAGTGGTTCAACTTCGATAAGGGCTTCACGCTCCGCTTCAAGCCCGTTCGCGAACACATCCCGGTCTACCTCGCGACACTGCACCCGAAGAGCGTGAAGATGACCGCCGAGATCGCCGACGGCTGGATGCCAGCGTTCATTCCGCGCAGTGCCCTCAAGGAGCAGATCGCGAAGGTGCGGGAATGGTCGGTTGCCGCCGGCCGCGACGCGCGCGCGGTCGAAGTGAAGGCCGGTGGCGTGACCGTCAGCGACGACCCGGGTGCGAAGGACAAGAGCCGCGGCTTCATCGCCTTCTACATCGCGCGGATGGGGTCGTTCTACTACAACCAGCTCAGCCGCTACGGCTACGCGGACGAGGCCGCGGCGATCAAGAAGGCGTTCGATGACCACGGTTCCGCCGCGGGCGCCGCCGCCATCCCGGCCGAGCTGCTCGACGACCTCGGGTTCTCCGGAAACGCCGACGAGTGCCTGGCGAGGATTCGCGACGACGAAGCGCTCGGTGTCGATGTGCACAACGTGAACATCGATGCGACGGATCCGGTGGCGTTCGGCCGCGCCGTAGAGACGCTGCTCCGGTAGGCGCGCGAATCGCCTCGATTGCCGCTTAGTTCGCCGTTGTTACACTCCGGCCAATGCTGAGAAGGTTCGCTGGCCGGCGTGGAGGAGTTGCGCAGCCTGCCGCCGCCTCGGCCGGGATCGATGGCGTGACGGGCGTGAGCGAAGCCAGCGACACCCTTGTAGCACCCGGCGATAGTCCCGCGACGCCGATAGCGCCGGGCACGATTCGCCGGCGAAGGCTCACCTGGAAGCGCGCGCTGCTCTGCGGAGTGGTGCTTTTCGTCCTCGCCGGCGGGCTGGCCTACACGCAGAAGGACCAGATCACGCCCAAAGCCGCTGATCTCAGCCGGCGGCTCATCGGCGACGAGCGGACTGCGCGCATCGAGGGCTGGTTCTTCAACCTCGAAGACCGCGCCGACAAGGTGAAGTACCGCCTCCTGGGAGGCGATGAGGATCCGTTCGACGTACCCGAAATCCAGGTCCAGTTCATCGCCAAGCCCGAGGCGCGCGAGGTCACGTTCTTCGTCGGCACGCGCCCGGTGACCGGCCAGACACTGACCGCCGAGGCGCTCGGCCCGCTGCCGCTCACGCCACCGAAAACCACGCTCATCCTCGGCGACCCGCAGCCGGGCGAGGGCGCGTGGACCTCCCAGGGCCTGCCGCGTTCGACCCCGGCCGACACGCTGATGACCAAGACGTTCATCCGTCCCGACAAGTCGCGGCCGTATGCGTCGGTGGGCATTCTGCTGGTCGACAGCCGCCGCGTTCACCTCAAGATGATGGGCGGGACCGCGGAGCCTGGAGGCGACCGTGGAGTGCGCGGGCCGGGCGTCATCCCGAAGGAGGA
>CAYYDX010000044.1:0-16461 GCA_964470735.1 uncultured Anaerolineaceae bacterium | reverse complement strand
CTCATCATCAACTCGCCGCAGAACCCCACCGGAGGCGTCATCCCGAAAGAGGACTACAAGACGCTGCTCGTGGCGTTCAACGGCGGCTTCAAAGGTCCGCACGGTGGCTTCGGCATGGTGGCGAACGGCAAGGAGTACATGAAGATGCGGAACGGCCTCGCCACCATCTGCGTGGCGAAGTCGGGCGAGATCAAACTTGGCGAATTCGGCCGCGACTTTTCGTGGCAAGAGGACTTCGAAGCCTGCCGCCAGAACGCCATCCTCCTCGTCGACCACGGCGAGGTGAGCAAGCGCACCACCGAGGGGAACGACACCTGGGGCTACGTGAACGTGAACTCCTCCGAATTCATCACCTGGCGCTCCGCCGTGGGCATCACGAAGGACGGGAACCTGCTCATCGCAGCCGGCAACTCGCTGAGCGCCGACACGCTGGCGAAGGCCCTCCACGCGGCGGGCGCCTACATGGCGATGCAACTCGACATCAACGCGCCCTACATCTGCACGGGGCTGTTCTACCAGCAGCCGGACGGCACGCTGAAGTCCGACAAGTTCATGAGCACGATGGCGCCCTCAGCGTCGAACTTCCTCGGCACGCGCGAGCGCGACTTCTTCTACCTCACGCTCGATGAGAGCCGCTACAAGTAGCCACGCGCTCAAGGGAAGTCCTTGCCGCACGCCGTGGCCGCCAGCATCCAGTAGGAACGGCCCGAACCGACAGACACCAACTCCTGTATACCCGGCGGCGCTCCACGGATCCACGAGAGCCACTCGCCGCCTTCGTACAGGTACACCGCGGAGACACACGGCAACCCGGTGGTTAGCGCCGCGATGGTCAGGTTCGGCGGCGCCACGAGGTTCCAGCCTGCTTCGAGGTAGATTGGATACTCCGGGTACGGAGACGGAGTCTCGACCGGCGCGCCGCCCGCCGGGTAGATGGCGGAGATCCCGGCGACATCGTCGGGTGCGAGTGTTCGAAGGATCCCCCGGTACTGGTAGAACATGACCGCATCGGCCTCAGCGGGCGTGCACGGACCGAACGGAACCGGGCAGGAGTGCTCGAGGCCCGCCATATGCCCGAGTTCGTGGAGGGTCACCGTCCGCCAGTCGACCTTCGTGCCAACACCGAGCAAATCCGCTGCGGCCGGGTTGCTGTTGAGCAGCATGTCGGCCTCGTGGGCCGTGCCTTTCGCGGTCACACCGAGCACGCACGACTGGCTGCAGTCGAGCGATTGCCAGGAGATGACGTTCTCGCCGTCAGGCCCGAACTCGCCCACGGTCGCGGTATTCTCGGTGATCCCGCCGTACGTGAAGCGGAACGACGACGTGTCCACCGAACTCCAGGCCGTGAGCCCCGCCGTAATCACGCCGGGGCCAACTCCCGAGGGAGCGCCGGTCGGGTTATAGGCGACCGCCACGGGGATTTCGGATTGTTCCCACTTCCACGGCCACGGCCGCCACTGCGCGAGCACGGACGCGGCCGAGGATTCGACGAGCGTCGCGCCGGGTGCGATCACAGCGAGCTGGCCCTGCGCCGCAGCCCGGGCAGCTTCATCACTGTCCGCCACCACGTCGAACGCGAGCGTCCGGGTTTCACCCCGGGACGTGATTGTGAGTTCCACGCGCCGGACGTCCAGGCCACCGGGAGGGGCGCTCGCGAACCCCGGCGCCACCATCAGCAATCCCAACGCGAGCCCGGTGGCGGTGACCAGCAGACGTCGATTCACACCATGCCTCCCGGGCTACTTTCGCGTAGCTGTGCGGCTACACGGAAGCCGCCGGGCGCTCGCCGGCAGCTTCATGGGTTCCAGGGACCCGGCTACGGCTGGAACGGGACGTCTCCAGAGCCAGTTGAGATGAACCAGTACGCCACACCCTTCTTCAGCGAGAGGATGGTGTTCAGGTACGACGGTGCGTTCGGGACGAACCGCGTCCATGTGCGCGTGACGGGGTCCCACGCGTAGACGATGCGGAGGTTCGGGACGCCGGCGAGCGCCTGTGCTGGCGGCACTTCGTTGCCCGGCCAGGCGATGAGGTTCGCGCCCGGCACGATGGGCAGCGAACCGCCACCCGCGCGCGTGGTAGGCGTCGCGGTCGCGCCCACGGTGGGACTCGCGGTCGCGGTGGCACTGGCCGTCGGCGAAGTCGTGGGGGTGTTCGTAGCGCCCCCGGGAGTGCTCGTCGGCTGTGGTGGCGTCGGCGTTGCGGTGTTACCTGGCGTGCTCGTCGGTAGCGGCATCGTTGGCGTCGCGGTGTTGCCAGGTGTCGAGGTCGCGAACGGCGTGTTGGTGCGTGTTGGGGTCGCGGTTGCCGGCGTGCCGCTCGGGACGGGGGTGTTGGTGCGTGTCGGCGTCGCCGTGGCCGCCTGGGTGGGCGTGTTCGTCGCCCCACCGCCGACCGCGCCGTAGATGGCGAGTTCGCCGTTGATGTCGTCCTGCGTGGGTGTGCGCTTGTTCGAGCCGTTGCTGTAGCTCGCGTACATTACGGCCGAACCCTGCGCGGAGTGGTCCAGGCCCAGGGCGTGGCCGAACTCGTGGAGGGCGACGCTCTGCAGGTCAACACCGATCGGGCTGCCAGTGGTCCAGCCCCAGTCCGGATCGAACTCCATGTCGAATTCGACGGCCGTCTTGTACGGGCTGCCGCTATTCGAGAACCACGAACAGGTGACCGCGAGAACAGACCCGCTCTGCGCGCCCCAGCCCACGGTGTTGCTGCCATCGGTGCCGCCACCACCACAGGCGCCAGTGCCGTTGCCGCTGGCGCCGCCGTTGTTGAAGTGGAAGTTCGCGCCCTGCGCACCCCATGTGCTGGCGGCCGAGTTCAACGCTCCCTGCGCCGAACCGGCGACCCCGGCGGGCGCCCCGGCGCCGTTGTACTGCCAGGTGGCACTGCCGGCTATCCACTTGAAGCCGCTCGTCACGAATGCGGCAGCCAGGCCATCGGGCGCGGGGATGGCATCCGGGAAGCGCGCAAGGAACCCGGCGCGGGCGCTCTCCGCCTCGGCCTCGAAGTTCCCATCGCCGCGATCCTGCATCAAGAAATCGACCTTCACCGTGAACCACTCCCCACCCTGCTGAACGAGGAAGACAGTGTCCACGGAGCGAAACTCTGCTTCCGCGTCCGCATGTGCGCCGGTGGCGCCGGCGGTGATCGACGCCGCGACGCCAACCGCCAGCATGCCTACGGATACCGCCGCCATGGCGATGCGCCACAGCCCCGACCTTCGCTCTCGAACTCTTGTTGCCACGGCCTGTCCTCACTCCCGCCCGCACGGGAGATGTCTTCTCTTATGACCGTCGGCAAACGGCAGGCCTTCGAGCACCGTGCAGCGCTCGCCCTTACCCGCTTTTCGGGTGGAGGATACGTGGACGGTAGGATATCCACCGAAGGGACGGGGGCCGCTCATGCGCGTCGGTACAGTTCGAGAACGAAAAGACGGCGAGGCTCGCGTTGGCCTCACGCCCGAGGGTGTGTTCGTGCTCACTCGGTCCGGGCACGAGGTGCTCGTCGAACACGATGCCGGTGCGGCATCGGGGCACACCGACGCGGCCTACACGGCCTCGGGCGCGCGGATCGTGGCCGGCGCCGAAGCCGTCTGGAACGGTGTTGACCTCGTCGTGAAGGTGAAAGAGCCGGTGGAGAGCGAGTACCCGTATCTCCGCGGTGGCGCGGCGTTGTTCACCTACCTCCACCTCGCCGCGGAGCGCGAACTCACCGGGGAACTGCTTGCATCGGGCTGCACGTCACTCGCCTACGAACTGGTTCGCAAGGCGGATGGTTCACTGCCACTGCTCTCACCGATGTCGCAGGTCGCCGGGCGGATGGCCGCGGAGATCGGCGCGCATCTGCTGAAGCACCCGGGCCCCGGTCGCGGCAAATTGCTCGGCGGTGTCGCCGGTGTGCCACCGGGGAAGGTGGTCGTGCTGGGCAGCGGAACCGTCGGAACGTCCGCCACCCGCGCTCTTATGGGACTCGACGCGCACGTCATCGTGATGTCGAACGACCTGCCGCGCCTCGCGCATCTCCAGGAGTTGTTTGGCGGCCGCATCGCGACCCGCGTGACTTCCCCCCAGGCAGTGGCCGAGGAACTGCGCGGCGCTGACCTCGCCATCCTCTCTGTGCTCGTGCCGGGCGCGGCCGCGCCGAAACTCGTTACTCGCGAGATGGTGCGTTCGATGGGCGCGGGCGCGGTCATCGTGGATGTATCGATCGACCAGGGCGGAGCGAGCGAAACCAGCCGCCCGACGACGCACACCGACCCGACCTACATCGCTGAAGGCGTCGTCCACTACTGCGTGACGAACATGCCCGGCGCCGTCCCCGCGACGAGCACGCAGGCGTTGACCAGCGCTACCTTCCCCTACGTGGAGGCGCTGGCGTCGCTGGGCGTCGAACAGGCGATGCGGCAGGACCGTGCGCTGGCCTCGGCGCTGAGCACTCACCGTGGACAGTTGATGCGCGGCCCGGTGGCGGAAGAGTTCGGCATGCCGGCAGCCGCGAATCCGTTCCTGTAGGGGACGGAACCAGTTCCGGGCGCATCGCGGCGGCGAATTGGCTGTTGGCAAGCGACGCCGCGTCATCGAACCTGATTCGCACAGGCGACGATCTCCGGGGGCATCACCATGGCTGATTGGTACGACAGCATCTCTGACGAACTGCGTGCGTTCATCGAACGGCAGCACATCTTCTTCGTGGCGACAGCGCCGGCGGACTCGACTGGCGACGTCAACCTCTCGCCGAAAGGGCGCTCCCTGTTGCGCGTCCTCGGCCCAAACCTCGTGGGTTACCTCGATTACCCCGGCAGCGGCAACGAAACGGCGAACCACCTTGCCGATGGCGAGCGGATCACACTGATGTTCTGCAGCTTCGAAGCCACGACGCGCGTGCTCCGGCTGTACGGGCGTGGGCGGCGACTCGAACTCGATGCGCCCGAACTCGAGCAGTACCGCGCCGCGTTCGCCGGGGACTTCCACCCGTACGTCCGCCAGGCGTTCTTCGTCGATGTCGAACGAGTGCAGACGTCGTGCGGCTACGCGGTGCCGAGGATGGACTTCGTGAGCGAACGCGATACGCTCGACCGCTGGTGCGAACGGAAGCTCGAACCAAGGGAGATGCGCGATGGTGTACCGCTGCCTGGCCGCTTTGTGCGGAAGGATGGCCAACTCGTCGCCGAACGGTAACGCGCGGTTCGGGTACGCTTCTCGCCACTACGCTGAAAGGGGCGCATTTTGGCCCTCGATGCCGCCGCGGGCGATTCTCCAGCCGCCTCCCGCAACCGCTCCCGCCTGAAGGACTACGGCCTGCTGCCACTCACCGTGCTGTTCATCCTGAACGCGGTCGACGAGTTCGACCGCGCGGTGCTGGCAGTCGCACTCGATCCCATCCGCGAGGACTTCGGCCTCTCCGATGTCACCGTTGGGCTGCTGCCGCTGGCCGTCATCTTCATCACCGGGATCATCAGCCTGCCGGCGGGCAACTGGGCCGACCGCTGGAACCGTGTGCACATCCTCTCCGCCGGGGCGATGGTCTGGGGGACGGCGGGCGTGTTCGCGGCAGCCTCCGGGAGCTTCATCCAACTGTTCCTCACGCGGGCGCTGCTCGGGTTCGGGCAGGGAACCATCGTACCGACGCATGGCAGCCTGCTCTCCGACTACTACCCGGTCAGCGTGCGTGGGCGCGCACTGAGTTACCACCGCTCGGCGAACCCGCTCGGGCAGGTGGTCGGGGCGATTGTCGGGGGCGTCATCGTCGGCGCGGTCGGCTGGCGCTGGGGCTTCGCCGCGGCGGCGATCCCCGGTCTGCTGCTCGGTATCTTCGCCCTGCGCCTGCGCGAACCCTCGCGCGGCGAAGCCGACCTGCTCGCGGCGGCGAAGCAGGATCCGCTGTTCGCCAGTTTCCTCAGCGAACCGCCGGACAAGCTGGGCTTCTTCCAGAGTCTCGGCAGCGTCTGGCGGATCCGCTCACTCCGGATGCTCATCTTCACCAACGCCGCGTTCGGGTTCTCACTGTTCGGCGTGGTGTTCTGGATACCCGCGTTCTTCGAGCGGCGCTACGGCTTCAGCACCGAAGGCGCCGCCGGTGCGCTCGCGTTCCTGGCATTCGCAGGGTTCGTGGGCAGCTGGTACGGCGGGCCAGTCGCCGACCGCGGGCTCGAGAAGGGGTTCGCGCACCTCGGGAAGGTCGGTACGTGGGGCGCGGCGAGCCTCGCTGTCACCTGGTCGCTGGCGTTCGTCATCCCGTCGGCGGCGGTGTGCATCGCGCTGTTGACGGTTGGCGCGCTGGTCGCGTCCGTCGGGACTGGCGGCCTCGTCTCGATCATCGCGGCCGTTTCGCCTCCGAAGATCCGGGCGCAGGCGTTCGCGGCCTTCGGGCTCGCACTCGCGGTCTGTGGCGCCGCGGCGGCGCCACTCGCGATTGGAGGAATCTCCGAGTTGCTCCAGGCTGAAGGCGTGAACGACGGCGACAGTCTCCGGTGGGCGATGTTCCTCGGGACGGCGACAGTTATGTCGCTGGGCACGTGGTTCGCCTACCAGGCCGCACGGACCTGCGCCGCCGACGCCCAGAAGACGATGGGCGAATTCCTCAGCCAGTACCAGCAGCGCGCGATGGCCTCACGGTCGGAGGAGCTTGCCGCTGGCGAATAATCAGCGGTAGGAGGCCACGGTCAGCGCGACACCGTCCGTGAAGCTCGTGGCAGGCGCCCAACCGAGCGCCTCACGCGCACGGGAGCAATCGAGCCAGAAGTTGCGCACATCGCCGGGCCGCGGAGGCCCGTACCGCGGTTCCACGGTGTTCCCAAGGGCGTCGCTGAGCGTGCGGTAGATGTGGTTCACCGTGATGCCATCGCCGGTGCCAATGTTCGCGACCAGGCCATCACCGGCATTCAGCGCGAGGACGTTTGCGCTGGCGATATCACCGACGTAGATGTAGTCCTTCTTCTGTTCACCGTCGCCGTCGATCGTGCACTGGCTGCCCTCGAGCATGAGCCCGGTGAAGATGGCGATGACACCGGCTTCGCCGTGCGGGTCCTGGCGCGGCCCGTAAGCGTTCCCGTAGCGGAAGATGGTGTGCTCGATGCCCGCCGTTCGCGCCGCGAGCTGGACGTAGAGTTCGCCCACGAACTTGGAAGTCCCGTAGTTCGAACGCGGCGCAATCGCGTGCGCTTCAGTCACGGGGAGGGCCTGCGGTTCGCCGTAGACCGTCCCGCCGGACGAGGCGTAGATGACCTTGCGCACGCCGTTCGCCACCGCCAGCTGGAGCAGCCGGGCGGTACCGCCCCCGTTCACCTCGAGGTCATGCACCGGGTCGGCGCTGCCCACCTTCACACTGGCCTGGGCCGCGTGGTGATTCACCACTTCTGGCTTGAACTCGGCGAAGATGCGCTCGAGTTCCCGGGCGTGGAGGTCGACTTCGTGGAGCCGCGCGTCGCGGGGCACGTTCGAACGGCGGCCCGTCGCGAGATTGTCGACCACGGCGACTTCGTGGCCCGCCGCCAGGTACGCCTCGACGAGGTGAGAACCGATAAACCCGGCGCCGCCGGTGACAAGTATGCGCATCGGTTCAGTCTGCGAGAGCGCCGGACAACAGGGAACGTTCAGGCGGGCTCGCGAAGCTTTGCCGCGCCCCAACCGATGGCCGCGCAGCAGACCCCAGCGACGACGCCGCCGAGGAGCAGCGGTCCGATGAACTGGGTGAACGGTGCGCCGGTCGCCATCTGCGCGTACTTGGCGATGGCCACGTTCGCCCCGAACCCCGCCGCAAAACCCCACGCCGCCCAATGCTTCTCGCGGGCCGTGCGGCCGACGCCAAGGTCGTCGAGCACCTCGCGCACCGGCCCGCGCTGGAGCGGTGTGCGCGCAGCCTCGGCTTCGAGTGCTGCCACCAGTTCATCAATCAGTTCGTCGGGAACGGAGTCGAGCATTCGCTCGTAGGATTCGAAGTCCGGCTCATACGGGGTCGCCGCCGGGCGAAGTTCGATGCCCGGGCCGCGCACGAACTGCTGCGCCGGCTTGCGCTTCACGATTTTCAGACAGGCGCGGCAGCGGCTCCCGCCAAGCGAGAAATCATCGAAGGAGAGAACCTTCTCGCACGCGACGCAACGGCTGCGGACGAAGGTGTCGGGCATACCTACTCCGTCGGCGGCGCGCCGGCGCCGCCGCTGTTTCCTTCGCTCGGGACGGTGGCCGTCGGCGTCGCGGTGGGCGAGGCCGTTGGGCCTGACGTCGCAGTCGCGATTGGGGTGGGCGTTGGCGTGCTGGTCGGCACAGTCGTGGGGGTCTCACCGCCTTCTGGCGCGCGTGTCGGGGTGCGAGTCGGCGTCGGCGTGCGCGTCGGCGTGCCCGCGCGAGTCGGCGACGCCGTGACGCTCGCACCCGCCGTTTTCTCGCCCGCGACAGTCGCGGTGACCGACGGCGCTTCCTTGCCCTGGGCGTCCTGCGCAGCGAGGACCTCCTGCTGCGAACCGTCGAGCAGTTCGATGCCCGCACCCGCGCCCTGGAGCTGGCTGAGCAACTGCGGCAATCGCGACCCATCGGTCTGCTGGTTCGGAGGCGGCGTCGCGACCGTCCCGTCGGGGTAGGTCATGCATGCTGAGCTCAGCAGGGCGAAGGCCCCGAACGCCCCGGTCATGAGGAGTTCGAGGCGGCGTGGTCGCGAGGAAATTCGCATGGTTCGAGCCTATCGGCAGGTCCGCCTCACGGCCTATCGGGCGACTGCTGATCCAACCGGGGCGAAACCCTCATCCCGGCGCCACCCGGTCGAATGCAGAAGCCCGGTATCGCGGACGCCACCGGGCCTGGCCCGCTTCAAAATGGCGCAGGCGCGCTCAGCGGATGGAGAGTTCGGGGATCGTCGCGTTCACGTAGACCGTCAAGCCGGCCGTGACTCGCGCCTCAAGCGTTACAACCGTACCCGCGAACTCGCGGCGCGCTTGGCCGGCAATCGCGAGCGACCACGACGCGCCGCTCCCGTGGACCGCGGTGTTCAGCACGAGTTCGGTCTGCCACTCGCCAGACTCGACGTTGAAGTACTTCCCGTCGGCCTTGCGCTTGATGATGAAGCTCACGGCGCTCGCATCGAGGCTGCCCGTGCCAATCGCGAACGCCAGCCGCGAGCGTGGAATGGGCGCGTTGGCCGGGTTCGAGACCGTCACCTGCGTCGATGTTGTCGGCGGCGCCACCGAGACATCGAAGGCGCCGCTCGTCGCTGAGGTGAGTCCCGACGCCGAAGCTGCGATCGTGTATCCCGTTCCGGCCGGGGTAACCGAGCACCCGGCGAAGGCCGCAACGCCCGCACTGACCGTCCTGGTCAGGCCACCGGTGCACGTAAGTGTCCCGGCGCCATTGAGCGCGAGCGTGACGTTCGTCGTGCTGTCGCTTGTGACCGTGGCGTTCGCCGAGGTCTGCACGGCGACGACGGGTTGAGCCGCGAGCGCGCTCCCCGCGATACCGGCGCCGGGCTGAGTCGTGAATGCCAGCTTCGCCGCACTCGCCGTGATCGTGAAGGTGACGGGGGTAACAGCAGTTCCACCACCAGGCTCAGGGTTGAAGACGGTGACGTTTGCCGCCCCGGCACTGGCCACCTTCGCCGCGGGGACTGTCGCGGTCAGGTTCGTGGCCGTAACGAACGTGGTGGCGAGGTCTGTCCCATTCCAGCGCACCACCGCACCGTTCACGAAGTTCGTCCCGGTGACAGTGAGCGTGAACTGCGCCGCACCCGCGCCGATGGTGTTCGGCAAAAGCGACGAGACCGCGGGCACGGGGTTCGGCGCGGCCGACACGGTGAACGTGAGCGCATTGGAAGGGCCGCCGCCGGGTGCGGGATTCGTGACAGTTACGTTCGCGGTGGTTGTGCTGGCGATGTTCGCCGCCGGAACGGTCGCGGTCAGGCTTGTGGCGGAGACAAACGTGGTCGCCAGGTCCGTTCCGCCCCAGCGCACCATCGCGCCGGTGACGAAGTTCGTCCCAGTGACCGTAAGCGCGAACTGCGGCCCGCCAGCGCTCGCAGTCGATGGGGAAAGCAGGCTGATAGCGGGCACGGGGTTGTTGGAGCCGCCAATCGAGAGCGCGAGGACGTTCGTACCGCCGGTGTTGTAGAGCGCGGTGACCGCGTAACTCCCGGGGGCCGAAGGCGTGAACCGGACTCCGCTCTGGCTCGCGCCGCATCCCGTGGCCACCGCTACCGTGCCGGCGCCGGGGCCGGTCACCTGGAAGTCGGCCAACTGGAGCAGCGTGTTCAGCGAGGTCTGGCCGATGAGCGAGGCGTTGTTCGGCTGTGCGGCGCCCGCCGCTGCATCGTCGGCCACATCCGCGGGAACAGCGCCCGTGCAGACGTTCACCGGCTGCCCCACGGTCAGCGGCCCACCAGTCGAATCGAGGCCAACCTCATCCACGGTGACGGATGAGAGGGAGGACGCGATCCCGAGTGCTGGAGTAGAGAGCGACGCGCTGATGTCCGCGCCGTCGGCTGTATTCGAAGCGGCAACGGTAGCCGCAATCAACAACGTTTCACCGGCCGCGAGGTTGCTCCCCGTGCAGGTCGCGGTGGGCGTGCCGCCGCCACTGGGGCTGCCGTTCGGGGTCGAGGCCACGGTACAACTGACACCGGTGACGATGCCGTTCGTGAACACCACCGCACTGGTGAATGCACCGGTCGCCACGCCGGAGGTGTTCTCGATCGTCGCGGAGTAGGTCGTCGTTCCACCTTCGAACACAGCGGCGGGCGTGCCCGAGCCAGCTATTGCGAAGTTCGACGCGGCGAACACCGTGACGGGGCCAGCGCCGGTGAACGTGTCGTCAGAGCCGTCGGCGGCGGTGTCGGGCGCGCCATCGGATGCGCCGCCGCGAATCATCGCCTGCGACGCACTCGTCGTGACCGAGGCGTTGACCTGGAATGTCAGTTCGAGTGGCACCAGTACCCCTGGGAGCACGACGTTGTAATCACAGCGCACGACGCCTGGAGTGGGCACATTGTCCATGCAGGTGACGCCCGGCGGTGTCGAAGCGCCGCTGACAAACGCCAGGCCAGTGGGGTAGTCGAATTCGAAGTAGAGGGGGATGCCGGTGGGGGCATTGGTCACCGTGGCAGTGACATCGAGCGTGAGGGTCGAGCCGACCTGGACTGTTGCGCCGCCGGCCGGGGCCTGGGTGACTGCGAACTGCACGTCGCCCTCCGCGATCGCGTGGGCGTCCGGGCGCGAGAGCACAACCGCGCCCACACCGACGACGAACAGGCCGAGGGCGAGCAGCCAGAGGTGGAGGCCACGGTGGCGTTTGCGCGTGAGCGCCATCATCGTCATCGCCGGGCTCCTAGTAGGTGTAGCTCACTGAGACACCGCGCAGCTTCGAGGCAGGGCCCCCGGTGAGGTCGACGACGAGGAAGTAGACGTTCGCGCCGTTGTCCACCGTGTGGGCAAAGGCGGTCGCGGTCTGCGGCGACGGCCCGGCGCTCGAGAGCACCTCCGCCAGCTTGAACACCGACGACGACGTGTCGCCGTTCGTGATAGCCGTGTAGTCGAGCCGGATCTTCACCGTGTCGCCCGACCCTTCGAAGGCGGCGGTCATCGTCGTGATCGTGGCGCCCTGGGGCAGCAGGAGCGGCGCGAAGTAACGCTGCGAGGCGACGTCATTCGCGACCGGGTTGAGCTGGTTGAAACTCTTTTCGTAGACGGCGAGGTCGCTCATGGGTACGAAGGTGCTGGCCGCGATCGAGGTCTTGCCCGAGCCGCCGGGCGTTGTGCCCGTGTTGCCCACGGAGCCGGTGTTAATCTCGCCCTGGGCCTGCGTGTAGTTCACCCAGATGGCGTCGCCGGGGTTGATCTGCGTAAGGGTGTTCACGAAGCCGGGAATCCCCGGCGCGTACAGTTGGTAGGCCTGCGTCGAGGGATCCCACTTGTAGACGGCCGAGTACTGCCCGGAGATGCCGTTGAGGGCTTCGGAGGGAGGCGCCGACGAGCCGAGGTAGGAGATGTTGTTCCAGCCGCGGAGGAGTTGCGCGGCCCTGGCGTTGCCGTCGTGCCCCAGGATCGCGGCCGCGCCAACCATCACCGCCAATGCGAGCGTTGCCATCCAGTAGCGAATGCGCATTGCGCCAACCTCCCCGGGCAGAGTCGCCCTTCGAGTCAGCGTAGGGAGCCACACCGGCGCCCTTAATGGGCAGACTCCCGATGCGCTTGAGGGGGCGGTTCCTCAATCCGCGCGGGCAAAACCCCTATCCCGCAACGAAAACGGGCCGATCGACGATCGGCCCGTTGCGTAGACGGAGGTGAAGTTCGCGCCGGGCTAATTGAAGATGCGCTTCGCCACGACGACGTCGCGCGAGATGTACTCCTGGCCGGTCGAGTCCAGTTCGCCACCACAAGTGATGAGCGTGATCCACTCGTCGTAGTCGGCCTTCTCCTTCGGCCAGATGATCGCGCCCATGTCGATGGCGTCGCGGTTGTAGCGCTTGTTCGAGATGACCGAGTACGTGTACTTCGTGCCGTTCTCCATCTCGACGACGATCTTGTCTCCCTCGACGCTCTTCGCGAGGTTTACGAACGGCGCCGGGATGCTGTGGTAGTAGACGTGCGCCGAGAAGACCGCGTTGCCGAGAAAGCCCGGCTTCGAATAGATGTAGTACCAGCCAACGGAGCGGTTCGTATCCTTGGGGGTATCGAGTTCGCCGAGCGAGTTGATGGCGAGCTCCTCGATCGGCGCGCTGACGTTGAAGCGCGGGATGTCGAGCCGGGCGATCTTGCCGTCGAACGGCGTGGGCGTTGCTGTCGGCGTTGGCGGGGGTGTGTTGGTCGGGGTGGCGGTGTTCGTGGCCGCCTCGGTCGGCGCGGGCGTGCTTTCTTGCTTCTCGTTGCCACCCCCGCCGCTGCAGGCCACTCCAACAATGAGCAGCATCGCGCCAAGCGCGAAAACGGCAAGTGAGACGTTACGGACGAACTTCAAACGTGTGCTCCAGGGGCATTGCGGGTCGGTTCACCGTAGCAAAGGGCTGCGAAACGCAACAGGAATGTCTGCCATTCGGAAAACGCCGCGTTAAGGCAGTGCGACGGTCAGGAAACGCGGCGCGCGATGACCACGTCGCGGTCGAGGTAGTGGCCGAGGCCATTCGGCTCGGTCGCCTGGAAACGGCCACCGCAGGTGATGAGCGTGATCCACTCTTCGTTCGCTGGCTTCTCGGGCGCGTCGATCAGTTCGCCCATCGGGATCGCATCGACGTCGTAGCGCTTGTAGAAGATGACCTCATACGTGTACGTCGGGCCGTCCGCCATTTCGATGGAAACCTTGTCGCCCGGCTGAACCTTCGCGAGGTTCGCGAAGGGGCCATTCTTGAAGTTGTAGTTGATGTGCGCGGCGAACACCGCGTTGCCGCCGAAGCCCGGCTTATCGTAGATGTGGTACCAGCCAACCTTGTTGACGGCGTCCTTCGGAGTATCGAGCTGGTTGTTCGTGATGCCGATGTCCTCGATCGCGTTGTCGATGCCGACAGCGGGGGCAACCATCCGCGCCAGCGCGCCGTCGAACGGCAGCGGGGTTGGCGTGGCGGTGGGGACGTCGGTCGGGACTTCCGTCGGGGTGTCTGGCACGGTGGTGCGGAAGTCGAACGGCGCCGCCGGCGTTTCGACCGCGGGCGCGTTATCGCTCGAAAACGCAAATCCCGCCACCAGCAACGACAGGCCGGCGACGAACGTGAAGATTGCGATGTAGGGCAGGACTCTCATACGCGTTCGGATACGGATACCTTCTGCAATGGTATACGACCGGTTTCCAAGGTCAGATTAAGCCCTCGGCGGCCGATGACGCCGGGAAAGGGCAAATCCGGCCCCCACGCCGGCAGCGGTGAGCACCACCAGCACCACCAGTACTACCCCTAGGACCGGCGAGCCACCGTTTTCTTTCGGGTCGAGAGCGGGCGACTGCACCGGTGTGGCGCCCGGCGGCTTCGGTGTGCCACGGTCGAACGTGACGTCGTCGGTGGGCGGCGTGCCGGTCGGCCGGACGAGCGTGCCGGTGGCTTGCGGTGTCGCAGCAGCGGTTTCGGTGGCGAGAATCGCCCCGATGGCGCCCGTCGGCGACGGGAGGGGGATGGGCGGCGCGGCGCCCACGCTCAGGTCGAGGTGAATCGGACCAGGCTTCCAGGCCGCAGCCTGCACGGCCGGCCGGCCGCCGATGGTGAACGCAACGTTCGAACCGTCGCGCGCGCAACCGGGACGCTGTGACTCGTGGACGACGCTGAGGACGTAGAGTGCGGTCTCACCCTCGCGGATGACCGGGCGGGCGCCGGGCGCCGCCTGCGTGCAGTCCGCGCCGTTCACGATTGCGCGCACATCCACACCGTCCGCCGCGGGGTTGCCGTCGACCGTGACAGAACCATAAAAGGTCGCCGGGACAGACGGCTGCGCGAGCGCGCTGCCGCCCAGCAAGACGAATCCGAGGGCGAGGCCGAACCCGGCAAACAGCAGCCGCATCCCGCCAATCGTACGGCCGTACACGTGACGGACAACGTTCGGGACTGGACTTTGTTCACGATCACCGCATACCTTATGTCCCCACCTTATGGGAGGCGCCGGTGGCGGGGATAGGTGACGCACTGCGTTCGACGCGGGAACGCCGTGGTCTGAGCATTGCCGAAGTCGCCCAGGACACGCGCATTTCGCCGCGTTTCCTCGAGGCGCTCGAAGCCGAGCAGTTCGACGAACTGCCCGCGCCCGTCTATGTCCGTGGCTTCATCCGCTCGTACGCCGCCTATCTCAAGCTCGAACCGCAGCCGCTGCTCGACCAACTCGTAGGCGGAGGCGGCGAGACGGCGGTTGTCGGTGGATATGTCGGCGGGAACGGGCGGGCGAAGGAACAGGCGCCGGCGCGCCCGCGCGATCCGTTCCGGCGCCATGGTGTCGTGCCGTCGCCACAGCCGCCACCGTCTCGCGAACCGGCCCAACCACCTCCAGTCGCAGACGAGCCAGAAGGCTGGTCACCCGAGCCTCCAGCGCCATACGTGGAACGGCCGGCGGACCACGGCTACATCCCCGGCAGCGACCTCATGGAGTCGCCCGAAACCTTCGAGTACGAGGACGAACCTGCCCCGGTCCACCGTCGGCGCACAGCGGGCGTACTGGTCGAACGGCCTCCCGCCCCCGGAGAGCCGGGTGTGCCGCGACGGGTGGCCCTGTTCGGTGTGGCCGTGGCGGCATTGCTCGTGTTCCTCGCCGCGGCCGTGTTCCTCACCCGCGATGGCGACGACAACGGCACAACCAACGCCGCTTCGGGGAGCCCTGCGTCGCAGGTAACGCCATTGACGGTGATCGCCGTCGGTTCGCGTACGGCTGCGCCATCGGCCAGCGCCCAGGCTTCGGCGAGCGCTTCGCCTTCCGGTTCGGCCACGGCATCAGCGACGGCGAGCGTTAGCGCCACGCCTGGGACGGCCACAGTGACACCGACCCGTCCGAACGGCACGAACACGCCTACGCCAGAACCAACCACCGCGAGCACGCCGACGCCGGCTCCCACCGCGACGCCAACGTTCGCGCCACCGACGCCAGCTCCGACGGTTGGGCCTCCGCCACACCCATCTACCTACTCGGCATGCGACCTCGGCCGTGAGACCGAGAAGTGCGGCAGCTCGTATGTGCGCATCCTCTGCTTCCCCCCGTTCGCCGAAACCGACCCGACCGGGAAGAACGACAACTACTTCGTCGACACCTCCGGCGCGTACCCGCTCCAATCGGGTTGGCGCGAAGTAACGGTGTTCGCCCCCGTTTCGCTCGGGCCGGTCATCGAAGCGGGCCGGGGCGGTTGCAGGTAGTCGTCAGCGCGTGCCGCAGTGTCCACGGTCTCGGTCGGAGCGCCCTGGTCTTCCTCGAAACCACCGTCGTACGCCTGAACCGCACCGCTCCCTACTGGTCGCGGATCTGATTCGCCGTGCGGCGACGTGTGTCCACGGAGCCGGATGTGCGGGGCGCGCCGTGCCGCGCTGCCACGGTCGACGCCTCAGTGTGGGCGAACGCTTATACCGGTTTCTCATATTTCGGACCCCCACCATCCACCCTTAGGACACCCCTACGTGTGGCCTCCAGACCCTTAAGGGTACGGACGGTTGCCGCGCCCCGGACCTGTAACCAGCCCGTCCTCCCGGTGTCCATGCAGGCGCTTGGGCGCACCGCCGAACCCCCTGTTGTGACCCGGGTGGAAACCTTCCACCGAGCTTGCGGGCGCACGGGGGATGGTCATGGCAGGCTTCGAAAGTACACAACCCGGGACGATCGTCGAGGCGGTCAGCGAGTGGCGTATTGGCCGGTTCGCACCGCTCTACGCGGCAGGGATCCTCGCTGGTGTTGGGCTCGGCGTTGGCATCGCCACGTGGCCCGGAAGCTCCGGCGAGACACGCGTTCACAGCGCTCCGCCACCTCCCACCACCTCCTTTGTGGTGGACGAGGCGCCGGTCTTCGCACCGCCTGTGGTCACAATCGACGCGTCT
>CAYYDX010000043.1:0-26220 GCA_964470735.1 uncultured Anaerolineaceae bacterium | reverse complement strand
CCTCAGCCCCGAAGGCACGGGAGGAGCGTCCTAATGGCGATGTTTGGTGGTTCGGGCGCCGGCGGCTGGAGCACCGGCATCGGCGGCCAGGCGATGGGACCGCGCAGCAATCGCGGGGCCGACGGCTGGGACGACGAGTATCTCGGCAAGGTGTACGACTCACAGGTCGTGCGGCGCATCCTTCCCTACCTCAAGCCGTACAAGAAGTACGCCGTCGCGGCGTTCATCTGCATGGTGGTGTCGGCGGTCACGAGCTTTATTCAGCCGCTCCTCATTGGCCTGACGCTGAAGGCCGGGGTCGAGGGCGACACGACGCGGGTCTGGTGGATGATGGGGATCATGGTGGGGACGGCCGGGATTACCTGGCTCACCGCCTACATCCAGCTGCTCACCACCGCGTGGATGGGCAACCGGCTCCTGTTGCAGTTGCGGAGCGAGATGTACGACCACATGCAGGGCCTTTCGCTGAGCTTCTACGACGAGATGGAAGTGGGCCGCATGATCAGCCGGCTCACCAGCGACGTCACCGTCATGCAGGAACTGCTCACGAGCGGTTCGCTCACGTTCCTCGCCGACTTCGTCGGCCTCACCGTCGTCATCATCGTCCTGCTTTCGGTCGACTGGCAGCTCGCGCTGGTGACCTTCGCGGTGGTGCCGCCACTGCTCCTTATCAT
Source organism: uncultured Anaerolineaceae bacterium (assembly GCA_964470735.1). Taxonomy (GTDB): domain Bacteria; phylum Chloroflexota; class Dehalococcoidia; order Tepidiformales; family Tepidiformaceae; genus Amarobacter. The sequence goes on along the minus strand of CAYYDX010000043.1, from coordinate 25,546 downwards.
GGTGCTCTGGGCGAATCACGCGAAGAAGGCGTTCGTCAACGTGCGTATCAAGGTCAGTGCGCTCTACGGCACGCTCGCCGAAAACGTCTCTGGCGTGCGCGCCGTGCAGTCGATGTCACGCGAGGACGAGAACGCGCGCCGGTTCGACGCTCTGAACGAAGAGAACAAGCGGGCGAACATCTGGGCCGGGCTGCTCAGCGCGGCGATCATGCCGGTCATCGAGCTGGCGGTGGCCATCGCCACCTGCGCCATCCTGATCGTCGGCGGTCTCCGGGCGCTTAACGCGAGCACAGTCGACGTGGCGACGCTGTTCGCGGTGCTTGTCAGCTTCACGCTCTACGTCGGCCGGTTCTTCGACCCGATCCGGGACCTCGTGCTCCAGTTCACGATGGTCCAGCGGGCGATGGCCGGTGGCGAACGCATCTTTGAAGTGCTCGACACCGAACCGCGCATCAAGGACAAGCCCGACGCGATCGAACTCGACCACGTCGATGGCCGCGTCGACCTCGAGGACGTGCACTTCCACTACGTGGAGACGGTGCCGATACTTCGCGGCATCACGCTGCACGTGGAGCCGGGCGAAACGATCGCGTTCGTCGGTCCCACTGGCGCGGGCAAGACGACGATCACGTCGCTCATCAGCCGTGGGTACGAAGTGACCGGCGGCGCGATCAAGATCGACGGGCACGACATCCGCGACGTGAAGCGCCGCTCGCTCACGCGGCACATGGGCGTGGTGCTGCAGAACCCGTACCTGTTCAGCGGCACGGTACGCGAGAACATCGCCTACGGACGGCCAGAAGCGACCGACGAACAGGTGCGAGCTGCGGCGACCGCGGTGGGCGCCGACGAGTTCATTTCGCGGCTCGAAAACGGTTACGACACGATGCTGCAGCAGCGCGGCCAGAACCTCTCGGTTGGGCAGCGCCAGTTGATCAGCTTCGCTCGCGCAATCCTCGCTTCGCCGCGCATCCTGGTGCTTGATGAAGCGACTGCCTACGTCGACACGCAGACCGAGGTCATCATCCAGCGGGCGCTGCGCGAACTGCTGAAGGACCGCACCTCGTTCGTTATCGCGCACCGGCTTTCGACCATCCGCGAGGCGAGCCGCATCGTCGTGCTCGACCAGGGGACGATCGCAGAGATCGGCACGCACGACGAACTACTCGCGAAAGACGGCATCTACGCGAACCTCTACAAGATGACCTACGAGCAGGAGCAAGCCCAGCGAGCAGCGGGAATGGTCGGCGAGGACGAGGCGTTCGCGGCCCGGCGCCGTGGCGAACTGCAACCGAACCTGGCGGCCCAACCCGCCGGTGGTGGACAGTAGCCTTTCGAACGAGCGCCAGCAAGACGACGGAGGCCCGCGGAGACGCGGGCTTTCAGGTCAGCACGTAGACGATGACGCCGCCAATCGGGAGCACGATCCAGACGAGGGCGGAGAGGATGATCGCGAGCGAGGCGAACGCGCGCGAGCTGTCTTCGGGCGGGGCGCCGGCCTGCCCGATGACCTCCCAGAGCGCGGCAAGCGGCTGCCCGGCAATGAACTGGCAGCGCCGATGGGCGACCGCCGCCCCGCTCAGGAGCACCGAACTGAGAAACGCGAATAGCACAAGCAGCGCGCCGAACAGCGAGAGGAGAACTGGCCGCGAGAGAAAGTCGATGCCGCCGAAGAACTGGGTCGCGCTGGTGAGCAGCGGCAGCGCAGCGCCACCGACGAGCAACACCGGCGTACCGATACCGCCGCCAGCGAACCCCGGGGCGACCCGGTCCATCTCGACGCGGACCTGGGCGAGCATGGTGCGCTCGGGGGTTGCGCGGGCAGCCTGGGGTTCGCGACGGGTGTAGAGCCGCCGCATCGCGTTGGCCGCCTCGTTGGCGAACTCCTTGACGATATAGGTGGCGATGAACTCGGCGCCGAGTTCGGCCAGCGGCTTCAACGGGCCGAACTTCTTCGAAACCGCGGGGCTGCGCGAACCTTCGCGGTCGAGCACTTCGAGCGAGCGGATGGCGAGCCGGTGGGCTTCGAGGAAGCGCGCGGGCATGGCGAGCACGGCAGGCGCCGCGAGTTCGACAGCGAGCCGCGCTTCCACCTCCCGCTCACCGGCGAACCGGGCCAACGCGGAATCGGCGGCGGCCTGGGGGTTCGCCAAAAGCAGCATTCGAGTGCGGTCGAGGTGCTCGGTCAGTTCATCGAGCAGCGAATCGCCCGGAAGGCGTTCTTTCAGCGCCTCGAGGGGCGAACTCCGTTCCGGGCGATCATCCACAGCGCGCAGTGTACATGGCGCCGGGCGCGGTTCTTAGCCGAACGACAGAGCGGAGGTGGAGGTCAGGGGTTCTTCGCTGACGTTGAACTTGACCTGCTTCCAGCTCACCTTAACGGCCTTCTCACCCTTCGACGGGTCTTCCTCCACGAGGACTTCGAACATGCCCTTGTTGGTCTCTTCGGCCGGGAGGGCGAGCAACTGCATGAACGCCTCGGCGGCCTCGTGGGTTTCGAGCATGCGCGGCTGCCAGCGGCCGAAGACCTTCGGGTTCTCGGCGTACTCGTTGGTCATACCGGTGCGCACGAACGGGTACATCACGCTGTAGGCGGTAACGAGGTTGGCGGCCTTGCCGAGGTTGACGGCGAGCACTTCGGGCAGCTGGAGGACGGCCCAGTTCGCGATGGCGTAGCCGGGCACGCTCATACCGGGGTCGATCGACTGGCGCGAGGAAATGTAGACGATCTGGAGCGGCTCGTTCGCGTAGACGGCTTCGCCCGACCAGAGGTGGGTCATCGCCATGAAGCCGTCAATCTTGGTGTCGAGCACGACGCGCGTCTCGTTGAGGTTGTTGATGAAGGCCTGGCGGACGCGGGCGCGGCGCATGGCGGTGGATTCGCCTTCAACTTCGCGCAGGGAGCGGCCGAAGGAGTAGCCGCGCTCGGTGAGGCCCGAGTTGCAGATGACGAGGTTGGGGATGCCTCCCATTTTGTCGATGACGTAGGTGCGGGTGGCCCAGAGGTCGCCCATGTTGGTGACATCGGCCTGGAGCGGGAAGGCGTTGACGCCCTGGCTCTTGAGGAAGTCGACGAGGTCGAGACCGTCGTCGTAGGAGCTGTGGAAGTGGACGGCGACGCTTTCGGCGCCGTTCAGGCCGGCCGCGAGGGCGAAGGACTGGCCAAGGCCGCCATCCTTGCCGGCGCCGGAAATGAGGACGCGCTTGCCTTTGACCCCGGCGGCGAGGTGGGTTGCGTACTTGAAGTTGGACGAGTTGACCGTGAATGCCATGTGAGTCTCCGGAGGTATCGGCGCGCACGATAGCAGCGCCACGATGTATAGCCCGCGAATGGTATCCGGTACGGCTCAACGGCGCACCTGAGCGGTCGGAGAGGGTCTACTCTAGGGGTTGTCCGCCGGCACGCCACTGGCTAGTCTGAGCCAACGCACAACGTCGTGCGGGGCCGTGCGCTACTACGAGGCGGCTGTATCCGGCCGTCGTCAGCGGGTGGGTCGTGATGGTACATGAAGGTTCGCTACTGACACCGAAGGAGTTGGAGGTTGCGCGCCTCGTGACGGACGGCTGTACCAACCCAGAAATCGCTGCCGAGCTGTTGGTCAGCGTGGGGACGGTAAACGCTCACGTTCACGTGATACTTGGAAAGCTCGGCGCAAGGCGCCGCGCGGAGATCGCCAAGTGGTATGCGCAGGAATTTCTGACAGAGTGACTATGCATTCGTGTAGATGTGGGCCGAGCCGGTGCCCGGTAAATTGCTGCCAATGGCGTTGAATGCCGACCGTCAAGGAGGGATCCGGATGAAACGACTCACAGGTGGCGCAGTCATGGCGCTCTTGGCCTGCGCTTTCGGCCTGAGCCAGGTTTCTTCCGTCTCGGCCGCTACTATAACCTTCGCCGGCTCCAAGCAAGCTCAACAAACTAGGTCCAGCAGCTTCATCGAATTCATCGACTCTCCTCCGCTCATGATCACCGCATCGGTTCAGACCACGACGAAAACACTGAACACCAAGGCATGGTACGATCCCGGCCCACCCTATGTAGCGTCAGAGATGCTCGCGACGGTGGTTCTACAGGTGAATCAAAACCAAAATGTGGCCGGAATCCCCTGGAGTATGAGCAAAGACCTGAGCGTCCCGGGGGTCGGCTCATTGAATGGTTATCTAGCCTACTGGCAGTACGGAAACACCGGCGGTAACCAGGCCTACTGGCCGGGATGCAACATAGTCCCCACACCCCATCAGTGCTGGAGGGGCGTTCCGGATTGGCTCATCAATCCGTCCTGGTTCATCCAAACTGCGTACAGCATCAATCCGGGGCTGCCCTGGATGACCTATGCGTATTCCGGAAACTCCGGCAGTTACCAGTACAACTGGTGGTTCTAGGAGAAGGCCAGATGTTGAAGACAAGCTCCATTGTTCGCTTCGGGGCCGCGGCCAGCGCCGGCGCGCTTATCATCGCAGCGGGCGTTGCAGGACGGACAGCGGCCGGAACCACGAAGCGCCCCGCCGACCTCGCGGCTGAATTGGTGTCGGCTGGCGCCGACGAGACCCCAGCGGCCGTTGTGAATGGACAACCTATCAGCACCGGCCGGGTGCGGGCCTACGAGTCCCTTGCTAACCAGAATCGGGACATCACGGGGCAGCCGCCGCCCAGCAGAGACGAAATCCTAAACGGTCTCATCGACGATGAATTGCTCTATCAGGAAGCGATCCGGAGGGGTCTGCAGGCCTCCGCCGAGGATGCCGCCAAAGCCGCGGAAGCCACTCGCCAGGGCATGGACAAGCAACAAATGGAGTTCGTGCTCGCGTATGCCCTCCAGAACAGCGGCCGAACGGTGGACGAACAGTCCTACTGGTCTATGCCGGAAGTCGTCGAAGCGTTTCGCCGTTCGCTCTCGGTGCAGGCTCTGACGCTGAGCCTGCAGACGGGCGATCCTTCGAAGCGCGCAGACGCTGTGGCTATGGAGGTGAAGCGACTACGGGCCGAGGGCTCGGTGATAATGAGCCCCACACTCAGGTGAAAAGGTTCTTTCCATTCGTCTGTGCTCTGAGCGTCTCGCTGGCTTTCGCCTGTGGCGACGGCCCGGATCCGCTTCCAACTGAAGTCTCACTGCCAACGCTGACGCCACTACCGAACATTGGAGACTGCCTGAACAGTCAGCCTGTCTCCCTCCGCGATGTCGTTCCCTGTGAATCGTCTGCCGCCTATTTCAAGGTGCTCGCCATCGACCGCGGGACGGGGGAGCGCGTTTGTCCGCCCGACACCGACGCGAACTCGACGTGGATCGGCAACCCCGTCTCGCTCTGTCTAAAGAAACTTCAGTAGGGCTTTACCCCGCCATTCGGCGGACAATTTCGTACATCAGCTCGCAGCCCATGTTCAGGTTGTCGATGGTGAGAAACTCGTTGTTGCCGTGAAAGCCGCGGCGCTCGTCGGGTGAGAGCAGGCAGGGAATGAAGCCGTACGCCGGGATGCCGCGTTCGCGCAGGAAGCGGTTGTCGGTGCCGCCGACAGTCATCCCGGGGACAACGATGGCGTCTTCCATCGCCTCTCTCACCACTGCGTTGATAGTGCGGAAGAGTTCTGTGTCCCAGTCGACGCGCGCGGGTTCGCCCTGGTCGGGCGAGTACAGTTCGACCGTCACGCGCTCATCGGCGATGCGTTCGCGCACCTGCTCCATCCACGCCTGTTTCGATTGGCCGGGGAGCAGGCGGCAGTCGATGACCGCTTCGCTCTTCGCCGGGATGACGTTGGCTTTGATGCCTGCATCGAGCATCGTGAGGTTGAGCGTGTTGATGAACATGGCGAGCAATTCGGGCGAGGCCTTGATGCGCTCTTCGACGGCGGCGCGGTCGCTCATCGGCGGCATGAGCCCGGCGTCGGCGAGGCGCGCGAGGTACGCCTCGGTGTCAGGCGTGAACGTCAGCCCGCGGTCCCAATCGACGAGGCGGTTGAGTGCCTGCACGAGGTAAACCGCCGAGTTCTCGAAGTGAGGCACGCTGCCATGGCCGGGGCGGCCAACCGCGGTCAACCTCAGCCAGCAGATGTCCTTTTCGTTGGTAGCGACGCTGAAGAGCTTTGCTTCCTCCCGGCCGAAGCGAGTCGTGCCGCCACCGCCTTCGCTCAGTTCGAACTCCACGTCCACCACATCGGGGCGGTGTTCGCAGAGCCAGACCATCCCGTCCTCGCTGCCAGCCTCCTCATCGGGCACCGCACAGAACACGACATCGCGCTTGAGCGCCACGCCCTGGCGCTTCAGCAAAAGGAACGTGATGAGTTGCATCACCCCACAGCCCTTCATGTCGACCGCACCGCGCCCGTACACCCGCCCGTCCTTGATCACACCTTCGAATGCAGGCATCTCCCAGTACTGCTCTTCCACCGGCACCACGTCCGTGTGGTTGCAGAGCATGATCGGCCGCTTCGAACCGTCGCCCCGGAGTTTTGCAACGAGTACCTCGCGGTTCGGCGCCGTCTCGATGTACTCCGTCTCGATCCCCTCGGCTTCGCACAGCGCACCGAGAAACCGCGCGGCCGGCTTTTCGTTCCCCGGCGGGTTCGACGTGTCGATCTGGAGGTAGCGCACGAAGATATCGAGCGCCTCGCGATGCACAGCCGGCCAATCAATCGCCATCGTTTCGAACCCCGGTCAAAGAACTCCCCGGCATCCTACGCGCGGCAACGCCGAACGACGAACCCTCGGAACGACGAACGGCGAACTTCGAAGGACGGGGGTGCGAGCTGCATCTCCAAAGAGCCCCGACCGTCAGGGAGAGCAGATGCTCACCACACCTCCTGCTCCGCCCGGACAACGAACCCTCGGAACGACGAACGACGAACTTCGAAGGACGGGGGTGCGAACTGCCTCTCCAAAGAGCCCCGACCGCCAGGGAGAGCAGATGCTCACCACACCTCCTGCTCCGCCCGGACGACGAACCCTCGGAACGTCGAACGACGAACTTCGAAGGACGGGGGTGCGAGCGGCGTGCGTCACTTTTTGCCGGGGATAGGCCATTTCATTGATGACGACTCGAGACCACCAACGCTGAAAGGGACACGCTGATGCTGCTGACCGCTTCGCTCTTCCTTGCCCGGCACGTGTACGGGTTCCACCCGTTCGCGGCCTTCCTCTTCTATCTGCTCGCGGCGATGGTCTGTGTCGGCATCTTGCTCGCGGTGGCGAACGCGCGAGGGCGCTCGCCGCTCTGGTCGCTCTTCGGGGTATGGCTCGTGCCGGGCCTGCTTATCGGGCTGCTGGTGCTCATCGCGCTGCCCACGAGCCAGCCGCCGGCCTCGAAGGTCGCGTAGCGCTTCGGAGCCGGGTGAGGTTCATCTCTGCGCCGCGATCCGGATCTCGGCGTCGCCGGTTGCTCATGGACGTTTCGCGCGGCGTCCGGCGAAGTTCGCCGTTCGCCGTTTCCCGTGCACCTACCGCCGGATGAGCCCGCGCTCCGCGGCGGCTTCGATGACCTGGAGGACATTGGTTGCCGCGCCCTTGCGGATACTGTCGGTGACGGTCCAGAACGTGATTCCGCCGGCCAGCGAGCTATCGCCGCGAAGGCGGCCGACGAGCACGTCATCGGTGCCAACGACATCCATCGGGGTCGGGTACTGCTCCGAGCCGGGGTCATCGACCAGGCGGACGCCCTTTGCGGTCGCCATGAGGTCGCGCGCTTCGGCGGCGCTCACCGGGCGCTCGAATTCGGCCCAGACGTTCATGGCGTGGCCGAAGAAGGTGGGGACGCGGACGCAGGTCGCGCTGATGGCGATATCCGGCGCGTGAAGGATCTTGCGCGTCTCGTTCGCCATCTTGATCTCTTCCTTCGTGTAGCCGTCTTCGGCGAAGAGGTCGATCTGCGGGACGGCGTTGAAGGCGATTTCGCGCTTCTGGGTGCCGCTGGGTTCGTGCCGGCCACCGAGCGCGGCCGCCGATTCCGTTCGCAGCCCTTCGACCGCGGCGCTGCCGGCGCCAGCGACTGCCTGGTAGGTGCTCACGACGATGCGCTTCAGCGGATTGACGCGATGGATGGGCGCGAGGGCCATCACCATCGGTGTCGTCGTGCAGTTCGGCTGGCTGACGATGCCCTTGTGCCAGGCAAGGTCATCGGCGTTGATCTCCGGGATGACGAGCGGCACGGCCGGGTCCATCCGGTAGGCGCTGGAGTCATCGACCACGAAGCTGCCATTGGCCGCGGCAACGGGTGCGAACTGCTTCGAAGCGGCGCCCGACGCCGAGAGGAAGACGACATCATCGTCGCGGCTGAAACTGGCCTCGGTGGTCTCTTCGATGGTGACCATGTCTCCACGGAAGTCGACGGTTTTGCCGGCCGAGCGGGCCGTAGCGAGGAGACGGAGGCGCTTGACCGGGGTCTTGTGCTCCTCGAGCAATTTGAGGAACTCGCGGCCGACAATGCCGGCGCCACCAACCACGGTGATGTTGTAGGCGTCCACGGGGCGCACTCCAGGGAAGAGGGTACTGATTATGGTAGCCTGCCGGGCCCGCAAACGGCGAGGGGTGGCGGCGGTGGGCTGTCGCGGGCCGCTGCATCGCGCAGCACGTTCGGTCACAATCCCCGTCGTTCGAAGTTCGTCGTTCGTCGTTCGCCCCCTGCGGCGCGCCGTGGGGCGGTGGGTTCGTTTAGGATAGGCGGGCAATGGAAACCGAGAAGATGGTGCACCGGGCGAACGATATCGCCCGGTTCTGGGCTGCGTACCCGCACGATGAGGCGGTTTCGCAGGTTGCCGGGCACATTCGCAGCTTTTGGGAGCCACGCTTCCGCCGCCAGTTGGTAGAGTACGGCGAAACCGGGGGCGCGGGCCTGCACGACCTCGTCAAAGAGGCGTTGCTCCAACTCGCCCCGTCAACCTCCACCAGCTGACGTAAGGAACCACAGTGACTGCTGAAACCGCGACTGGCGTCCGCCAGATCCTCGACGAGGCGCGCGCCACCGGACGCGCGCTGCTTTCGCCCACCGATGCGCGTACCATCTGCCAGACCTACGGCATCCCCGTGCCGGGCGATGGGCTGGCGGCGAACGCCGACGAGGCAGCGAACCTTGCGAACGGCTTCGGCTACCCGGTCGTGCTCAAGATCGCGTCACAGGACATCGCCCACAAGACAGACGCGGGTGGCGTGCTCGTGGGCCTTGCCGATGAGGCGGCGGTCCGCGCCGGTTACGAAACGATCGTGGCGAACGCACGGCGGTACCGGGCGGACGCGCGCATCGACGGCGTGCAGGTTCAGCAGATGGCCCCGGCCGGCCTCGAAGTCATCATTGGCGCGGTGACCGACCCGAGCTTTGGCAAGATCGTGGCGTTCGGTATCGGCGGCGTGCTGGTGGAGGTGCTCGCCGATGTGACCTTCAGGCTGGCGCCGGTCGATGGTGGCGAAGCGCGGTCGATGCTCGATTCGATCAAGGCGACCAAGCTGCTCGACGGCGTGCGCGGCGGCGCGGCAGTCGACCGCGAGGCGCTCGCGAGCATCATCCAGGCGGTCGGCCGGATCGTGAGCGACTTCCCCGAGATCAGCGAGATGGACCTGAATCCGGTGATCGCAACCGCGAGTGGCGCGGTGGCGGTCGATGCGCGAATCGCCCTGGACTTCGCACCCCGCACGGCCCACCGGCGGCCGCCCCCCGACGAAATCGTGCGGGCGATGAACCGGATCATGAAGCCGGCGTCGGTAGCGGTCATCGGGGCTTCGGCCGAGGCGGGCAAGATCGGCAACTCGGTGATGAAGAACCTCATCAACGGCGGGTACGAGGGGAAGATTTACCCGATTCACCCGAAGGCCGCCGAGATCGAGGGGATTGCCGCCTATCCGTCGGTGAAGGCGGTGGCGGATGAGATCGACATGGCGGTGTTCGCCATCCCGGCGGCGCTGGTGCCGGGCGCACTGCGCGAGTGCGGCGAGAAAGGCATCCCGGGGGCGGTGCTCATCCCCTCGGGCTTCGCCGAAACGGGCAACGTCGAGGCCCAGGAGGAGATCAAGCGGATCGGCGAGGAACTGAACATCCGCCTGATGGGGCCGAACATCTACGGCTTCTACTACACGCACAACAACCTCTGCGCGACGTTCTGCACGGCGTACACGGTGCGGGGGCAGGTCGCGCTGTCATCGCAGTCGGGCGGCATCGGCATGGCGATCGTGGGCTTCAGCCGTTCGGCCGGGATGGGCGTTTCGGCCATCGTGGGGCTGGGAAACAAGGCGGACATCGATGAGGACGACCTGCTGACGTTCTTCGAACAGGACGACAACACGCAGGTCATCGCTCAGCATTTCGAGGACCTGAAGGACGGGCGCGCCTTCGCCGAGGTGGCGAAGCGGGTTTCGAAGCGGAAGCCGATTATCGCGCTGAAAGCGGGCCGCACGAGTGCCGGCGCAAAGGCCGCGAGTTCGCACACCGGCGCACTCGCCGGAAACGACCGCGTCTACGACGACATCCTGAAGAGTGCGGGTGTGATCCGCGCGTACGCTCTGCGCGACATGCTCGAGTACGCCCGCGCGCTGCCGGCACTGCCGACGCCGAAGGGCGAGAACGTCGCCATCATCACCGGCGCGGGTGGCTCGGGTGTGCTGCTGTCCGACGCCTGCGTGGACAACGGACTGACGCTGATGCAGATGCCGCCGGACCTCGACGCGGCGTTCCGCCAGTACATTCCGCCGTTCGGCGCGGCCGGCAACCCGGTCGACATTACGGGTGGCGAACCACCGGCCACCTACCGCAACACGATCAAACTGGCGCTCGAAGACGAACGCATCCACGCGGTGGTTCTCGGTTACTGGCACACCATCATCACGCCGCCGATGGTGTTCGCGAACCTCGTGGTCGAAGTCGTCGAGGAAATGAAGGCAAAGGGCATCCACAAGCCGGTGGTCGCGTCGCTCGCGGGCGATGTGGAGGTGGAGGAGGCGGCGGAGTTCCTCTACCGGCACGACATCCCGGCCTACCCGTACACCACCGAGACGCCGGTGCAGGTGCTGGCGGCGAAGTACCGGTGGGCGCGAAGCGCCGGGTTGATGGCGTAACCACAATTGGGGTTCACCTGCTCCGGCCCCGGCCAGGAGCGAAAACAGGTGAACCCGGCCACGCTCGGTCGTTGGCTACACCCAGGTAGTCCGGCGGTATTCGCCGAAGGCCGGGGTGTCGTACATCTCGCGGATCTCCGAGACGCCGTCGCCGACGATGTTCATGAACCGCTCGCTGATGCTGATGGCCTCAGCGAGCGAGTTGACCTCGACGATGGCGAATCCGCCGACCACTTCCTTCGATTCGGCGAACGGCCCGTCGATGCGCGTGAACTTCCCGCCGGAGCGGCGGATGCGGGTACCGCGGTCGCTTCCTTTCAGTCCATCGGTCACCACGAGTTGGCCGGCGGCGATGATGTCCGTCATGAACGCGTGCATCGCCTGCTGTTCGGCTTCGCTTGGCTCGGTCTCTGGCCCGGTGAAAATCATCATGTAGCGCATGGCGCCCTCCTTCGTACGGCGGGGTTGTCCCGTCCTGATCATGCGTCGAACACACCGGCGCCGGATCGACATTTCGTACAAAGAGGGCGCGATTTCGTGCGATGGCCATGATGGTCGCGGATTGGCCTACGCTGGGCGTGATGGATGGGGCATCCTGTCTAAACAGTTCTTCGCGAGGCATGTTCCGTGCATCTCATCCTGACCGATTCGGCGCCGATCAACTGGGCGCTGGCGGGGGCCGGTATCTCCGCCGTCACCCTCGTCCTCCTCTACGTCGGCAACCGGCGGCTGGGCGTTTCGACCGGCTTCGAAAATGTCTGCTCGCTGGTCGTCCACACGCCTTACTTCACGCGCAAGGCGATCACCGGTTCGAACGGGTGGCGGCTGCCGTTGCTGGCAGGTCTGCTGCTCGGCGGTGTGCTCTCGGCGCTATTTGCCGGCGGTTGGGAGACCACCTGGGCGCTTGGCCGCTTTGACTCGCAGTTTGGCTGGGGCAACGGCGGCAAGGTGCTCTGGATGTTCGGCGGCGGACTGCTCATCGGCTTCGGGACGCGGCTCGCCGGGGGCTGCACGAGCGGTCACGGCATCTTCGGGCTTTCGAACTTCGAACTGCCAAGCCTCGTGTCGACGGTCAGTTTCATGGCCGCGGGCGTGGTCACCACCAACCTCATCTACCGGGTGATCTTGTGAACAACCGCATTGGCTCGACGCTCTTCTATCTCGCGCTCGGCACGTTCTTCGGCCTCGTGCTCAGCCGCTCGGGCGCGGCCGACTACAACTACATCCAGGGAATGTTCCTGTTCGACGAGTTCCAGTTGTACGGGATTATCGGTACGGCGGTGGTTCTCACCGCGCCGGGTATCTGGCTGATCAAGCGGTACGGCAAGACGCTCGACGGCCAGCCCATCCAGATCGAGCGGAAACCGGGGCACCGGGGGAACATTTACGGCGGGATCCTGTTCGGTATCGGCTGGTCGATCACGGGGATGTGCCCGGGACCGATCCTGGTGAATATCGGCGAAGGGAAGGTGTACGCGCTGGCCGCGCTGGCGGGGACGCTGGTGGGCGCGGGCGCGTTCGGCGCGCTGTATCCGCGGCTGACAGGGCTGTTCCGGTTGCCGCCGCTGCAGGTGGGCACGGGCGAGGGGTAGGGCCGCGGCCGAGGTGTGAGGCAGTAGCGGAGGGTTTGCAGCGGCGTATTGCAATACGCCCCTACCACGTTTGGTGGGGATGTTCGGCTCTCGGTCGGTGGTGTTCGTCGTGTGCGGGCCATCCGCCGCCCGGCACCCGGCGCGGCTCGAACAGGGGTGGGTGTGGGCGTGGGACGGTGGCGGAGAGTTAGCAGGGGCGTATTGCAATACGCCCCTACCACGTTCGGTGGCGGTGTTTGGCTTTCTGCATCGTGGCGTTGGTGGGTGTGCTGGCTATCCGCCACTCCGTGCCCGTCGCGGCTCGGACGGCGGAGGTGTGGGCGCGGAGCAGTGGCGGAGAGTTTCCAGGGGCGCAGTGCAATACGCCCCTACCACGTTCGGTGGCGATGTTTGGCTTTCTGCATCGTGGCGTTCGTGGGTGTGCTGGCTATCAGCCGCTCCGTACCCGGCGCGGCTCGAACAGGGGTGGGGTGTGGGCGTGGGGCAGTGGCGGAGGTTTGCAGGGGCGTATCGCAATACGCCCCTACCACGTTCGGTGGCGATGTTTGGGCTCTCGGGTCCGTGGCGTTCGTGGTGCGCCGGCCAGCCACCGCTCCGTACCCGTCGCGGCTCCGATGGGCGGTGTGGGATGAGGAAGTGCGATCGCGGGGATTCGGCTACGATCGGTGTATCGCTGCTGGCGGGCGCCCTGGCGCTCGCGGCAGGCAGCGCACTCATTCGCGGATAAGGACCACTTCCGTGGCGAAGACGAAGCCGACCAGCAAGAAACAGACCAACCCGGCGTTGAAGGGCGCGGGTGGACCGCCGCCGCTGAAGGGGGCGCCCCGGGGCACGGCCCCGGGTGGTCAGAAGACGATCAAGCCGAAGGCGAAGTAGCGGCGGCGGCTTCGCGCAATTCCTTCAGTTCGCGGCGCAGCTTACGGTCGTGGTTGAAGCGGGCGGTGGCTTCGCGGGCCGAGGCGAGTGCACCGATGGGCTTGCCATCGCTGCCGAAGACCAGCCGGAAGCCGACCTCGATGTAGATAAGCTCGCCGCTCTTGTGGATGGCCTGGGTCATCGTCGGCGTACCGTCGGACTTGGTCTTGCCGGTCTGGAGAGCGGCGTCGAAGCCCTTCCAGTGGGGTTCGCGGAAGCGGTCCGGGATGATGATGTCGAGACTCTGGCCCATCGCCTCTTCGGCGGTGAAGCCGAAGATGTGTTCGCAGGCGGGGTTCCAGGCGGCGACAAGCCCGTCGGGTCCGGCGTAAATCAGCGCATCTGGCGTTCGCTCAACGAGCGCGTAGGCGAGCTCCGGCGTGATCTGTGTATCCATGCTCATTGCAGCGCCTCCAGCGGCTTCGAGGGTTGTTTATCCCAGTCTAACAGTGTGGCGACGGGTTCGTGGGACTCGGCGGACACCCCACTACCATCCTTGACCGCGCTGCCGATAGAATGCATGAATCATTTGCATAGACATTCATGACAACCATTTCACCTTTCGCTTCCGTGCCACGTTGCACTGGAGCCGTCGCGGTGTGCCATGAAAGACGCCCACCACCTCCTCACGCCCGCCGACGGCCGCCCGTTCAACTACCAGGGCGGCGAGGTCGACGTTCCGAAGGCGGTCGAGATCTTCAAGGCGGCCCTGCTCGACGTCGCCGATTCGGTGCCGGGGCGCATGCAACTGCTGCAGCAGACAGCGCTGGCGTTGCTCTCGCGCCGGCACCAGTTGCTGATTTCGCGGGCAGGGACGGGTAAGTCGCTCTACGGCGACGCGGTGTTCGGGCATTTCGAAGGAGTGACCTTCAAGGCCCAGTTCACCCAGGGCACGCGCGTGGAGACGGTGCTCGGCGGGCTCGACCTCAAACTCTTCCACGAAGGCAAACTCTGGCACGACACGTCGCATTCGCTGGTCACGGCTGACTTCGCGTACCTCGACGAGTTCATGAACGCCAACGACCTCGTGCTCGAAGCGCTGCTCGGCATCCTCAACGAGCGGCGCTTCACGCAGGGCGAACAGCAGGAGACCGCGCGGCTGCACACGGCGCTGGCGATGACGAACCACCTGAAGTACAGCGCGATCAGCGAGCCTGTGCTCGACCGCTTCATGTTCAAGGCGACGATCGACCCGCACGGCGACACGCTCAACGACATCCTCATCGACCTTGCCTACGCGAAGCACCACGGCCGGCCGACGCCGCCGGAGCACCCAATCCCACTCCACGTGCTGCGCGAACTCGCCGACATCGTCCAGGGGCAGCATGCGAGCCGCACGATCGAAGCTTCGCACGACATCCTCTTCTTGAAGAACGAACTGATCGAGACGTTCATGCGGCTGCAGGATGCGCGGACGCGCGCTTCGAACACCCTGGCGAGCCCACGCCACCCGACGGACAGCTACGTCAGCCCGCGCACGAAAGCAGCCTGCCGGGACGTGCTCAACGCTTCTGCGTTGCTGAACCACCGCGGCAGCGTGGTTCGCGATGACCTCCACGCGCTTCGGTTCGTGCTCACGACCATCCCGGGAAACGACCGTTCGATCCCGGATCCGTCGCAGGACACCTTCGCGGAGGCGATCCACACGACGCTTTCGTCGTTCACCGACGCCGATCTCCAGACGGTGAACGAGCTTACGACCATCGCCCAAACGTACGGACTGTTCGCCCACGGCACGCCGCTCGAGACGCAGCCATCGCACAATCGCGTGGTGCGGCTGTTCCTTTCGCTCATCGGCAAGGGCAGCTGGCACGACGTGAGCTACGAAACGTTCGTCGATGCGCTGAGGAGCCGCGATATCCCGAACGGCCGGGTGAACGAACTGCGCGAGGAGATCCTCGAAGACATCCTGGAGCACGCCAGTGGCAGCTGACGTTGCACCGCCCCCGACTCCCGGCACGATCCGGGCAGAACTCGAGGACCTCTACCGGTCGTGGCGCATCCTCGACCTTGTCGGCGAGACGGCGGCGGAGATGCCACCGGAGTGGCTGCGCATCCTCGAAATCGCGCGCAACATCATCCTCCACCATCCGATCCCGGGAGTGGATCTGCCGGAGGATGTGGTCACGCTGGTTTCGCCGGCCGAAGCCATCTACACCACGCAGGTGCGGATCGAACGGAAGAAGCGCGTCGTCTACCCGGTGACCGGCGACACGCAGGTCCAGCCGCTGCACAACCTGACCGATTTCCCACAGGTCACCCTGCCCGACATGATGCTGCGCTCGGTCTCGCAGGAGTTGTTCGATTTCCGTCTGATCAGCGGCGGGATCAACGGGCTGTACAACATCGACACCGGCCCGGCCGAGCAGGAGTACGACGACATCATCGAGGTGCGCGTGCCCACCGGCGGAATGACGCGGAAGAAGCGCCAGAAGGTGTACGCGCTGCTCGATGTTTCGAACTCGATGCGCGACGCGAACAAGGAGACGTTCGCGAAGGCGCTGCTGCTCGCCTACCTGCTCATCGCGGCGGAGGAGGGCGCCGAACTCTATCTGCGCACCTTCGGCAACACGGTTCATGCTCGCAGTGATTGCCGTTCGCTCGAGGAGTTTGGCGCACTCGCCCAGCGCATTCTGCGTGTGACGCCGGACGGTTCGACCGACATCAAGGTCGCGCTCGACACGGCTGTCGGCGACATCCGAGCGCTCGACAAGTACAACACGCTCGAACACCTTGGCGAGGCGCCGCCCACGGAGATCCTGCTCATCTCCGACTGCGAGACGTACGACGTGCCGTACCTGCCACAGGGGATCCGGCTGCATACGGTGCACCTCAAGGGCGGCCGGATGATGTCGGCCTACCGGGAGGGCTTCGAACGGATCCGCGCCGAGAGCAAGACGTTCAACGAGATCGATACGACGCTGCTCCAGTTGCCCGATTCGGCGCGCGACCGCTGGCTCCTCGAACAGGACGGCAAGTCGCTCGAACAGGATGTCGCGTTGCGAGCGCTCGAACGGGCGACGAATCCCGCCGAACATCGCCGCCAGGCGCTGCTCCAGGCGTACCGGCGGATGAGCGCGAAGAAGGGGAAACGACTCAAGGGCGCGCAGAAAATCAACGGCATGGCGTTGGCGCCGGCACTGGGGCTCGCCGACCTCCTGCGGCGGATCGCGGCGGCCGTCCGGCGCCTGTTCGTGCGGCCGCCTTCGGAAGCGTGGCACGAAGCGCCGCGGACCGAGACGCCGCCACCGATGGGCCTGAAGATCCGCCCGCGGCGGTGATCCCGGGACGATTCCAGCGCTCCCACTTCACGCGGGTTGACCACTCCCTGTACCCTTACGGCGGCACCGGGACCAGCGGAATGGCCCGAAGCCAGGGACGGTGACGCGCATGTTGCTCGCGCTCGATATCGGCAACACCTCCATCCACATCGGTCTCTTCGAAGGCGAACGGATTGCTCACACGTGGCGCATCGGCGTCGAGCAGGAAAAGCTGCCCGACGAGTACGGCGTGCTGCTCATGAATCTGCTGAGCACGGAAGGCATCCGGGCCACCGATATCCAGGCCTGCATCGTCGGCTGCGATGTGCCGCCGCTGATCCCGACCTTCGAGCAGGTGTGCAAGAAGTACTTCCACATCGAACCGATGATCGTCGGGCACGGGCTTCGCACCGGTGTCCGCATCCTCTACGACAACCCGAAGCAGCTCGGCGCCGACCGCATCATCGACGCGGTGGCCGCAATCAAGCTCTATGGCCCGCCGGTCATCGTCGTCGACTTCGGCACGGCGACGGTGTTCGACGCCGTGAACGAGCAGGGCGACTACCTCGGCGGAGCGATCGCCCCGGGCATCGGGATCGCCAGCGAAGCGCTCTTCAGCCGCGCGGCGATGCTCTACCGGGTCCAGCTTGAACGCCCACCCGTGGCCATCGGCAAGAACACGATCCACGCCATGCAGGCGGGCATTCTGTTCGGCTACGTGGGGTTGGTCGAGGGACTGGTGCGGCGGTTCAAGGCCGAACTCGCCGGCGACCCGAAGGTCGTCGCGACCGGGGGACTCGCCGCCGTGATCGCGCGCGAAACGGACTGCATCGACGTGATCAACGGCGACCTGACGCTCACCGGGCTTCGCCTCATCTACGAAATGAACGCCGAGTAACCGGTGGACGCGCAACCGCAGCCGCTGCCACTCTCGGGGAAACACATCGCGCTGGGAGTCACCGGTTCGATTTCGTGCTACAAGGCCGCCGACATCGCGAGCAAGCTGCGCCAGGCCGGTGCAACGGTGGAAGTGGTAATGACGCCGGCGGCGACGAAGTTCATCGCACCGCTCACCTTCCAGTCGCTGACCGGGCGGCCGGTGGTGGTCGACATGTTCGCGGCGGCCGAGGCCGAGGCGCACGTCGAGGTCGCGCGGCGGGCGGACGCGCTGGTCATCGCGCCGGCGACGGCCAATTGCATTGCGAATCTCGCCCACGGGGAGGCGCCCGACATGGTGACGCTCACCGCGCTCGCCACGAAGGCGCCTATTCTTCTCGCGCCAGCGATGGACAACCAGATGTGGGAGCACCCGGCGACGCAGGAGAACGTGGTCACGCTGCGCAATCGCGGGGTCGAACTGGTGGGCCCAATGGCGGGCCGGCTAGCGAGCGGACGCGTTGGGCTCGGCCGGCTGGCCGAAACGCCGGATGTCGTAGGCGCGCTTCGGCAACTGCTCGGGCAGCGCAGTGGCGATTTCGCCGGGCGCCATGTGGTGGTGAGTGCGGGCGGCACCCAGGAGCCGCTCGACCCGGTGCGCTACGTCGGCAATCGCTCGACCGGGAAGATGGGCTTCGCCATCGCCGAAGCCGCGCGCGACCGGGGCGCGTTTGTGACGCTGGTCACGGGGCCCGTCGCGCTCGAGACGCCGTACGGCGTGCACCGCATCGACGTTTCGACGGTGGCCGAAATGCTGGTCGCACTCGAGCAGGCGACCGCCACGTCTGACGCAATCATTATGTCGGCCGCGCCGGCCGATTACCGCCCGGCGAACCCGAGCGACCACAAGATGAAGAAGGGCGCCGGTGACGACCTCACGGTCGAGCTTGCGAAGAACCCCGACATCATTGCCTCGCTGCCAGGCGGGGGCGTGCGCGTGGGGTTCGCCGCCGAGACGCGCAACCTCGCCGACTACGCGAAGGCGAAGATCCCGGCGAAGCGGCTCGACTTCATCGTGGCGAATGACGTGAGCGCGGCGGGCAGCGGTTTCGGCACGGACACGAACCAGGTGACCATCTTCTCGGCCGATGGCGGGAGCGAGGAATTGCCGTTGATGTCGAAGTACGCGGTGGCGCTGGCGATCCTGGACCGGGTGCGGGCGCGGCTCTGATGGCGCGTTAATCCAGCAGCGAACGGAATTCTGCGCGGGTCATTCCTGCCTGCCGAAGGATTGAGGCGAACGTGCCATCGGGAACGGCTCGCGCGGGATGCGGCACAATCGCAGTTCGGGTCGCCCCGTTCCAGTGTCCTCGAAGTTTCACGTGGCTGCCCTTCTGGCTCACAGTAAGAAATCCCGCCCGGCCCAGCGCCCTCAACACGGCGTCACTGGAATAGCTAGACAACGACCATTTCCACGACCACGTCTCGCACGACGTGCATCTCGGGGTCGTCTTCGAAGTAGAGTTCCAGGGCTTCCTTGATTGCGGCCTTAGCTTCGTCGAGGGTGTCAGCGAAGGTGGCGACATCGACGCCAAGGGACTGGGCGAGCCACTTGCCCTCCTCCTGGTAGAAGACCACGGGGACATCGCGCTGGGCTTTCATGGCTGAAAGTGTACAGCAGCGGATGGTGGGCGATGGGCTGAAGGCGTGAGCGGCCGGGGGTTGCGGGGGTTCGTAGCCGCTTCCTTGCGGGCGCGGCTGGGGGGCAGGTAAGAAGTCTCAGCCGGCGCTTCCTTTGGACTGGCAGCTATACTTCGAAGCATGCGAACGTCGCTCCGGACCCCCGAACTGGATAGAACCGAACTAGCGGCGGGGTTCACTCATGCGGAGGCGCAACGTGCGGCCTGGAATGCGCTCCTTCCGTCGCTCCGCCGTGACTACCTGCACCGCTGGGTGGCTATTTCAGGCTCCACCGTCGTGGCCTCAGCGGATGACGCACTCGGCCTCGCCAAGGAGATCGAATCGAAGGGCCACAGTCTGCAGGACGTCTTCGTCGATTATGTTCGCGACGGCAGCGAACGCTACTTGCTGTGATCGTCGGCGGATTCGACCCGGCTCGAGGACCCCACCCGTTCGTGCGGGCTGCGGTGAAGATCGAGCGACTGGTTCCGCGATGGCGTTTCATCGACTTCGTAATCGACACCGGCGCATCGATGACCGTGGTTCATCCACACGACTCCATCTACCGGCTACTGCTCCCGATTCCGCTGCTGCAAAACGCGAACGCGTGGCCCACGACAAGGTTGGCTCGCGGCGTCAACGGTGATACGAGACTGTTCGAAGTAGAGGCCACGCTGGGATTCCTCGATGGCGACGACCTCCGAGAATTTGTGTTTCCACTTTCGATAGCGCAGATGACTGCCACCAACCGCGAACTGCCATCGCTGCTCGGTTGGGACATTCTGCAAACGATGGATGTTCGGTTAAACCGGTCGCGGGGCGTGGTCGAAATGACGTTCACCGACGCGTAAGCGGCCCGCACCCATTACTATTCGCGGTGGGACAGCCTAAGCGGCCGAGGGTTGCGGGCGTTCGAATCCACTCCTGGCGGGCGCGGCCCTGATGGCGGTCGAGACACTTTCGCCTTTCACCTTTTGCCTTTCGCCTCTTCCGCTCCATACCTGTCGCAGCTCTGCCGGTGGGGCAACACAAAAGGCCCCGGCGGTTGCCGGGGCCTTTCGGTTAGGGGTTGCGAGAGCCGGGGTTAGCGGCGGTTCTTGCGGCCGAGGGCGAGGAAGCTCACGCCACTCGTCAGGGCGAGCAGGCCGGCGATGACCAGCAGGAGGTTGAACCCGCCTGCCGTCCCGCCAAGCATGCCGCCACCCGTGCTCGGCGCGATAGGAGTCGGCTGGCCGGGGCCAGGCGTCTTCTCGCCACCAACCACGGCCGTCTTCGTCGGCTCAACCGTGTTCGTCGGCGGGACCGGCGTGTTGGTCGGCGTGGCCGTGTTCGTCGGAACGGTCGGCGTCGCCGTCGGAACGGTCGGCGTCGGGGTCGGGGTGGTTCCACCGCAGTTCACGACACAGTCCTGCGTGCGGAGGATGTTGTTGAAGGTCAGCGTCACACCGTTCGGCGTGATGTTCTCGAACCGGTCACCCGTCAGCGGGACGAAGCCCGGCGACAACGGGTTGTTGGCGCCTTCCTTCACGACGTAGTCGGTGCAGAGCGGCAGGTTCGTGAACAGCGCATCGCCGTTCGCGTTCGTCTGCTGCACCTGGTTGATGCCGCAGTCGACCGAGGTCAGGGTGATCGTCCAGCCGTCGTCGTCGTTCGGCGCGGGCACGTTCGGGCCACCGTTGTGGCTGGTGAACGCGTTCTTGTGCACCGGGATCTGGCCCAGCGGCTGGTTGTAGAAGGTGACGGTGTCTTCCTGGTTGTCGACCACGGTGACCGAAGTCGACGTGCTGGCGACGAGGCTGCCGTTCTCGGTGGTGCGGACACCGACGAGGACGTAGCCGAACTGCGAGCCTTCCGTGATGGTGTAGGCGCCTTCGGTGATGCCGTTCAGGTGGAGGCCACCGACCGGCACGTTGAACACCTGCCCGCCGGGGAACTCAGGACCCGTGACGGTGACGGTCCAGACGATGTTGCTGTCGCCACCGTCCTGGATGCCGTTCGCGTTGATATCGCGCACCTTCCAGATGTGGAGGCTGCCGGTGCCGAGGACGGCGCCGCAGTCTTCGTTCTTGAAGGTGAAGGTGATTTTCTGGCCCGGCTGGGTCAGGTTGGTCGGGCCGGCGGAAATGTTCGTGGTGAAGTACTGGTGGATGCCAGCTTCGCCTTCCGTGCGGCAGGTGTCGTACGAACCGTTGACCTCGGAGGCGGCGTAACCGTTGCCGAGCGGGACGTTGGCGATGAGGACGCTGCCGCCGCCGAGGGCGATGGAGCGGTTCTGCGAGAAGCTGTACGGGCCGGTGGCCGTGAAGTCCCAGTCGGCCGGGCGAGCCGTGTTGGCCGCAGTCGTCAGGTCGTTCTTCACGATTTCAATCGTGCCCACCGGGTAGTTGCAGAACCAACCGATGCTCTGGACGTATTCATCGACGACAACGTTGAGGCTGTTGGCCACGAGCTTCGACACGTCGCGGACGAGGGAGAGCTGGCACTGGCCGTTGAACGACTCAACCCAGTTGGCCGCGGGAGTCTCCGTCACCGTAGGGTTGGCAGAGGCCGGGATGGTGCAGGTCCAGACGATATTCGAACCGTTATCCTGGAGGTCGCAGTTCGCGTCGTCGACGATGTTGTAGGTACCCTGCCCGGTCCACGGGTTCGGGGTCATGGTGAACGTGGGGCGGTCAGCAGCGGTTGCACCGCTGAACGGCGTGCCATCGACGTACTGGTAGTACTTCGTGACGCTGACCTGGCGGTTGCACAGCTTGGGGTCCTTGCCGAGGCCCTCGAACGTGCCGCCGTCCTTTGTGAAGTCCGGCGTCGTGGACGGAGTCTGATCGAACTTGCCGACCCAGACTTTGACGGTGTTCGAGACGGGTGTGCCTTCGCAGGTTAGCGCGGGCGTCTCTTTCGTCACCGAGAGGATGAGCGTGCTGTTAGCGTTGACGGAGCACTGGACGCCGTTACCCATGATGGTGTCACCGACTGCGCAGGAGCCGCCGCTAACCACCTGCGCGAGCGTGGCGTCGCTGTCCTGGAGGTACACGGCCATGGCTGTGTCAGCCGTGTTGGTGATCTTGATGTTCCAGGTCGGGGGTTCCGAGGTGTCGGACTTTTCCTTCACGACGGTCAGGCAGCTCTTGTCCGGCTCGGCCGTGTCGCTGTACTCGGCCGTGTCGGAGGCGTTCTGGTTGCCGGTGATCCACGCGGTGTTGTTCGTGCGGTAGCCGGTGCAGATGCCGCCGCTGCCGCTGTAGGCGGTCGACAGGGTAATGGTCGCCTGGCTCTTGGCCGGGACGGTGCAGGAGTAGGTATCCGCCGGGCTTTCGCTGACGGTGTTCAGGCAGGTGCTGGTAACGAAACTGCTGTTGGCGTCGTAGACCGCGACGGTCTGGTTGACGCTCGAGTTGTTGGTGAGGGTGACGACCCACTTAATGACGTTGCCGTCCTTGACGCCGTCACCCTTGGAGATAGTGACGCAGGAGGCCGATTGGCTGGCGTCTTCGTGGTAGGCGCCACTGTCGGAGCCGAGGTTCTGTGAGGAGCCGGACGTGGTGCTTGCGGCGATGTAGGCGACGTTCGTCAGGTCAAGCGGCTGGCACACGTTGCTGTGGACCGGCGCAGGGGTCGAGAGGACGAACGAGGCGCTGCTGTTCCCGCCAACTTCGCAAACGAAGTAGTCTTCGGGTCCTTCGGCCAAAGTCCCCGTGCATCCGTTCTCAGAGTTCGCAACGAGGCTCGCCCCTGAGTCGTACACATTGAACGTCTTGGCGATCGGGTAGCTGTTGTGGAGCGTGATCGTCCACTTGATGACGTTGCCGTCCTTGACGCCGTCGGACTTCTCGATGGTCTGGCTGCCTTCGCAGGCGGTGTTGTCGGCCGGGACGGTGGTGGTCACCTTGCTGCCCGCACCGCCCTCGGTGACGGTCAACACGGTGTTGTCGTCGAGGCTGGCCGAGGTAATCCAGTTCTGGATGTGGCCGCCGAGGCAGATGCTGCCATCGGAGAGAGTGCTTGCGTTGATCGCCCGTTTCACCTGAATCGTGGCGTCCGCGGTCGTGACGTCGCAGGTCAGCGTGCCCGAGGCGTTCGTGCAGGTGGCCGTGCCGTCATCGACAAGCTGGATGTCGGACTTGGCGTCGACGATCTTCATGCCAGTGATGGCGGCTGCGCCGGTGGTCGGCTGGTCGATGATGATGTCGAAGAGCGCGTAACCGCCAGAAATGGCCGGGTTGTGGGCGACCTTCTTCACACTGGGGTTGACGACCTGGGGCTGGCAGGCCGTACCACTAGCGGTCTTGTTGTCCGCGCCCTGGACGCCGTCCCAGCTGATGCCGGTGCTGGTGGACGCGCTGATGATGGTGATCGAAGCGCCACCGCCGAACGGTATCGAAACGTGCCAGTTCGCCTTCGCGCCGTTGCCGTTTTCCGCGAGCGGGCTCGTGTACTGGGTTGCGCCACCATCGATGGAGTAGCCGACGGTGATGTTACCGCCGGAGCCAGCATTGGTATTCGGCGCGACGAAGTGGAACGACCACGCGGGCACGTTGCTGTCGGCGCATTCGCCCTTGCTGATGGTGATGAAGCCGACAGCTTCGTTACGGAAGCAGACGGTGAACGTTTCGCCTCCGTCGAGGTCAGTGATTGTGGCTGCACCGGCGTTTTCGTAGCTGGCATACCTGCAGTCAATACTGCTGGACTTATAAACCTTGACACCAGTCAGTGCATACCCGGCCAGGGCGTTTTCGGTGACCGAGAAGTTGTCGCCGCCGGGGTTGTTGATTGTGATAACGCGGTCGCCCGGCGAACCCGCCTCAGAGAACGTGGCATTGTCTGCCACCTGGGTGTTCTCGGTTGTGTTCTGTACGTCGGCGGAGAACACGGTGGTCGTGTTCTGCCCATCCGGGACGTACTTCTTGATGATGATCTTGCCGTCGCAATTGGTGGGTGCAGAGGGAGCTGTGACGGTCGATGTGTAGTTCTGGTCTATCCACTTGGATTGGTCAGAACTCCACTTCCAAACGCTCGCGGCGCCTCCCCAATTGGCATTAAGCGGGGTCGCTCCGGTCCGGTCGAAGATCGTGAAATCTCCGGTGTTGCCGACCCAGAGGTAGTCGCTGGCACTCGCCGCGGGAAGGCCATCGGTGGATCCCACATAGCTCCCGCGGGCGACCACGCCGTTGGTTCCAGCTGGAGTCCCGCCATCCCCCGAGTCGTTCGGAGCGGGATCAGCCGCCGAATTCGACCACGATGGCGCGTAGGCCGTGCCGTTCAACTGAACGTCTTGAATCAAGATGAGCCGACGGTCGCTGCTGTTCGCGCCCTCGCCGCCACCATTGGCGTACACCATCTTGGCGGTCCACCCGGTACAGGTTGCGCTCTTGGTATACGCGGTGTTGTGTGCGAAGGCGGTGCTGATGAGGGCGAGGCCGCCGATCGAGGCGGCGACGATCGCGAGGAGCGCCGCGAGCAGCAGGCTGCCCTGGCGTTTCCGCGATTTTCCGTATAAGGCTAGAGTCATTCAGGTCTCCATCCTGTCTGGGGGCCGGCTGTCCCGTGCCGGCCGAACTTGAGAGTCGAGCTACTGTTCCTCCCCGAGCTCAAATCCCCGCATGTCGTGGTTGGCTGCTAACTCCTACCTCCGCGCCCCTGGCGTTCTATCGCCCGGTATCTGACCGGTAGCCGGGCGGTTTCTTACTGGTTGGGACCGGGATTTCCCAATCAGCCGCCTGGTCGCCACGTCCCGTCCACTTAGTCCCCATAACGGAGAACGTCCAGTGAACATCAGGGAGAGGATACGGGAAAACCCTGATGCCCGTCCGTAGAAACTCCGTTAGAGGCGGGAAGGTTAAACGTAAACATTGGGTGGATACAAGGTTGATGTGTGAAGTGGGGCACGTTGGAGAGGAAAGAGGAGAGGGTGGGGGCGCGGGTGGGGTGCGGGGATACCGACGCGGGCTGGCGGGGTTTGCCGGCAGGCGTAGCCGCTTCCTTGCGGGCGCGGCTCGGATGGGGGTCGGGGCACTTTCGCCTTTCGCCTTTTGCCTTTTGCCTCCTCCACCATCGCACCGCTCCATACCTGTCGCGGCTCTGACTGAGTTTCGGCGCGAGCCCGCGGGGTTTGCCGGGGGCACTTTCACCTTTTGCCTTTTGCCTTTTGCGTCTTCCACCAGCGCACCGCTCCATACCTGTCGCGGCTCTGACTG
>CAYYDX010000042.1:0-26376 GCA_964470735.1 uncultured Anaerolineaceae bacterium | reverse complement strand
CCGCTGCTTGTGCGGGCCCCCGTCAATTCCTTTGAGTTTTAGCCTTGCGGCCGTAGTCCCCAGGCGGAGTACTTATCGCGTTAGCTTCGGCACAGAGGGGGTCGATACCCCCTACACCTAGTACTCATCGTTTACGGCGTGGACTACCCGGGTATCTAATCCGGTTTGCTCCCCACGCTTTCGCCCCTGAGCGTCAGGACAGGGCCAGGATGCCGCCTTCGCCACTGGTGTTCCTCCGGATATCTACGCATTTCACCACTACACCTGGAATTCCACATCCCTCTCCCTGCCTCAAGCCTGGCAGTTTTCGAGGCGCCCTCCCAGTTGAGCCGGGAGATTTCACCTCAAACTTGCCAGGCCGCCTGCGGGCTCTTTACGCCCAATAAATCCGGACAACGCTTGACACCTACGTATTACCGCGGCTGCTGGCACGTAGTTAGCCGTGTCTTATTCGTGAGGTACCGTCAGAACTTCTTCCCTCACAAAAGGGGTTTACGACCCGAGGGCCTTCGTCCCCCACGCGGAATTGCTGCGTCAGGCTTTCGCCCATTGCGCAAGATTCTTAGCTGCTGCCTCCCGTAGGAGTCGGGGCCGTATCTCAGTCCCCGTGTGGCTGACCATCCTCTCAGACCAGCTACCGATCGTCGCCTTGGTAGGCCATTACCCCACCAACTAGCTAATCGGCCGCGGGCCCCTCTCATAGCGCCGGAGCTTTTACCACCTGGTTTCTCACCAGGGGTGTTATGCGGTATTAGCTCGCCTTTCGGCGAGTTATTCCCCACTACGAGGCAGGTTACCCACGTGTTACTCACCCGTTCGCCACTAACCCGAAGGTTCGTACGACTTGCATGCCTAATACATTCCGCCAGCGTTTGTCCTGAGCCAGGATCAAACTCTCCGAAAAAAAGAAACCACCAGCCTTGCGACTGGTCTCGTTTCACTTAACGGGTTCCCAGACGTTCTCTTTCGTCCGCTATCCAGTTATTAACGTGCGCTGGCCTCTCGCAAGGCCCGAACGAGAAGATTAAGCCTCTCGCTCCCTCCCTGTCAACCCCGCAGCTTACCGCTGCGCGCTCCCGTCTCCAGGACCGTGGGTGGGGAAGTCCCAGAGTACATACTCGGCCGTTCCCTGCAACCCCCACACCCAGAACTTTCACGAACCCGCCTTCCCCAGCGGCTTCCCACGCGCCACCCACCGCTCCTTCTGCTCCCTTCGAACCCCCTCGTCCACCGCCTGGTACCGCCCCAGGTACTCCGCTGCAAACTCCTCGAACCTCCCCTCCGCGATTGCCACCCGCATCCGCTCTGTCAACCGCACCAGGTACCGGATGTTATGCAGCGTCGCGAGTCTGTACCCGAGCAGTTCACTGTTCCGGAACAGGTGGTGGAGATACGCCATGCTGAGCCGCGAACAGGCCGGGCAATCGCACTCCGCGTCGATCGGCGAAGCGTCTTCCCGGAACCGCGCGTTCCGGATATTCGCCCGCCCCGAATCCGTAAACAGCGTCCCATTCCGGCCCAAACGCGTCGCGAGCACGCAATCGAACATGTCCACGCCACGCGCGACCCCGTTCACCAGGTCCTCCGGTGAACCGACGCCCATCAGGTAGCGCGGTCGCTCGACCGGCAGTTCGGCCGTAACAACCGCGGTCATCGCCCACATCGAATCTTTCGATTCGCCCACCGACAACCCGCCAATCGAGTACCCCGTCGCCCCGCCGGCCGCCACCTCACGGGCATGGAACCGCCGCAACTCCTCGTGGATTCCACCCTGGACAATCGCGAACGTCGCCAGCCCGGGCTGCGCGACCCGGCATCGTTCGTACCAGCGCAGCGTTCGCTCCACCGCCTCCTTCGCCGCGCCGTACTCCGATTCGCCCGGCAACACGTGGTCGAGCGGCATCGCAATATCAACGCCGAGCGCAGCCTGCACCTCCATCGCCAGTTCGGGCGTGTAGAAGTGCTCCGAACCATCGACATGCGAGCGGAAGCGCACACCCTGCTCGCTGACCTTTCGCAGCCCCGCGAGACTGAACACCTGGAACCCGCCGCTGTCACTCAGAATCGGCCCGGACCAGTCCATGAAGCGATGCACGCCGCCCAGCCGCGCTATCAGCTCGTGACCCGGGCGCAGATAGAGGTGGTAGGCGTTGACCAGCAGGATGCCCGCTCCCGTCTGGCGCACCTCATCCGTGCTCGTCGTCTTCACCGTCGCCAGCGTTCCCACCGGCATGAACGCCGGCGTCGCGAACGAACCGTGCGCCGTCGTCACCAGCCCGGTGCGCGGTCCCACCGGGTCATCGCTCCCGCCAGTCCGCCGGAACTCGAAAGTCATAACCGGTACGGCACCCGGACGCCATCCAACCCCGCGCCGAAGTCCTTCGTATTGCGCGTCGAGAGGGTGAGCCCGTGAACCCGCGCGGTCGCAAGTATGACTGCATCAGGAAGCCGGAGCCGTGTTGTCCGCCTTATCCGCACCGCGGCTTCGGCAACGGCATCGGTGAGCGCGAGAACGGACATCGACGATAACAGGGCGCGCGCCTGCACTTCTGCCTCCGCCGTGGGACACCCTGCGAGGACCTCGATCCAGGAGACGACGCTGATAGAAGGCTCGCGTGCAACCCGGAGTTCGTCACGACCGGCCTCGATGCCATTTAGTGCGTCGATAACGATGTTGCTGTCGAACAGTGTGGGTTCATCGGTCATCGCGATCCCATTCGGCCCGGATCTGCCGCTGGTACTCGACTCCGTCGATTCCGTGTCCCTTCCAACTCCCAAACGCTTCGTCAAGAGCATGGAGAAACCTGTCCCGGCGCTCCTGTTTCTCTCTGACAAGCAGGTCCACACCGCGCCGCACCGCCTCGGCACGCGAAATACCCTCTCGCGCGCAGTACACGCGCAGTTCCTCTATCTGTTCGTCGGTCAGTTCGACAATCGTCCGCATAGCGTCATCATACCATGATGACGCTGCTCTCCTACGCTTGCAGCGCCTCTTCGACAGCCCGCCGCACGACATCTTCCGGTACCTCGTCGCGCGTCACTGCGTTGCCGATACCTTCGAGCAGCACCCACCGCACGCTCCCGGCGCGCACCTTCTTGTCGAGCAGAGTCGCCTCCAGGACCGCCTCCACCGGCACACCCGGCGCCGAATCGGGCAGCCCGAAGCACCGCAGGAGTGCCTGCTGCCGCGCGTAGTCGTCCGCGCTCAGCAGGCCCAGTTCGCGTGAAATCGCTCCTGCGACCCGCATCCCGACGCTGACCGCCTCGCCGTGGAGGTAGGTGGAATACCCCGTGACCGCCTCGATCGCGTGCCCGACCGTGTGCCCATAGTTCAGCAGTGTCCTGCGGCCGGCTTCACGCTCGTCGTCCGAAACCACCTCCGCCTTGATCGCCACACTCCGCGCGATGAGTTCAGCCGACATGAGCGGCGGTCCATCGACCGATGCGTGCTCGAGGTCGGCGAACAACTGCGCGTCGAGGATGAGCCCGTGCTTGATCAGTTCCGCCCACCCGTTGCGGAGATGCCGCTCGGGCAACGACTGCAGCAGTTCGGGGTCGATGAGCACCGCCCGTGGCTGCGCGAATGCGCCGATCAGATTCTTGCCACGTGCGTGGTCGACTCCCGTCTTCCCACCGATCGACGCATCGGCCATCGCCAGCAACGACGTCGGCACATGCACGAACGCGATCCCGCGCAGGCACGTTGCTGCCGCGAACCCCGCGAGGTCGGTGACCACACCTCCGCCCACGCACACCACGAAATCCGAACGCTCCACCCGGTGCGAGATGAGCCAGTCGTACACCGTCTCCACCGTGGCGAGGGTTTTGTGCTCCTCGCCGGCCGGGATGAACATCACCTGGGTCGAAAACCCCGCGTCAGCCAGCGACCGCTCGGCCCGGCGCGCGAACAGCGGCCCCACGGCTGTATCCGAAACCACGAAGGCTCGCCCGCCGAGTGCGAGGTCGCGGCACAGCTCTCCCAGGTTCGCAAACGCCCCATCCGCAACCATCACCGGGTACGTCTCGGTCGGCGTCCGCACGATGGCGGCGGGCTGGAGGTGGCGTTGTGGCGCTGTCCCGGCGCCGGTTCGCCCGTAGGTGCGTTCGGCCGGCGGCAGCGGGCTCCGTCGCCACTCCGCCCAGAGGTTCGCTATCTCCGAAGCCACAAGCTCGGGCGAAAGGTCATCCACATCGATCGCCGCATCAGCCGCGCGATACCAGTCGTGCCGCGCCTGGAGCAGCGCCGTCAGCCGGCTCCGCGCATCGCCCGCCAGCAGTGGACGATCCGAAGCGTTGGGGTCTTTCTCGAGACGCGCCGCGGCTGCCTCAGGGCTTACCGACAGCCAGACAACGAACCCTTCGCCCATCAGTTCGCGCGCGGCCGGGGTGGCCACCGCGCCGCCACCCGTGGCAATCAGGATCGGCTCGCGTGTCGCGAGATCCTTCAGCGCAGCCAGTTCCAGCGCCCGGAACGCGGCCTCGCCGTCCTCGCGAAAGATGTCCGTGACCTTCCGTCCACTGGCGCGCTCGATCTCGTCGTCCGAATCGGCGAACTCCCAGCCCAGCCTCTGCGCCGCGAGCCGCCCGGCAGTGGATTTGCCGCCACCCGAGAGTCCGACGAGGAAGATGCGCGACGGAGTCATCAGTCGCGCCGGGCGCGCGGGCCGATAGTTGCCAGGTAGCGCTCGAAGTTCGCGCGCGTCTCATCCACCGTGTCGCCGCCGAACTTCTCCAGCCACGCATCGGCGAGCACGATCGCGACCATCGCCTCGGCGACAACACCGCCCGCCGGCACGACGCAGACGTCGCTGCGCTCGTAGTGCGCCAGGACCTCCTCGCCGGTGTCGAGGTCGACCGATGGCAGCGGATGCGCCAGTGTCGGGATCGGCTTGATTGCCGCGCGCACCACGATCTCTTCGCCCGTGCTGATGCCGCCTTCGATGCCGCCATGGTTGTTCGTCTTGTGCCGCCACGGCAGGCCCTGCCATTCCGCGATCGGCAGGATGACATCGTGCACCTGCGACCCGCGCTTTGCCGCGCCGTCGAACCCCAGCCCGAAGCCAACCGCCTTGAACGCGTTGATACTGCAGATCGCCTGCGCGATCCGTCCGTCGAGCTTCCGGTCCCAGTGAACGTGGCTGCCCAGGCCCAGCGGCACACCCGAAACACGCACTTCCACCTCGCCGCCGACGGTGTCGCCGTCAGGCTTCGCGGCGTTGATTGCCGCGACCATCGCTGCCCCCGATTCCGCGTTCGAACAGCGCACCGGGTCCGCCTCCACCGCATCCCAGTCGATGCGCTCCGGAACGTCTGCACGGACGTCGGCGATCGAGAGCGTGTGGCTGTGGAATGCGACCCCGAACTCGCCGAGCAGGCGCTTCGCCACCGCCCCGACAGCCACCCGTGCCGCCGTCTCGCGCGCGCTCGCCCGTTCCAGCACGTTGCGAACATCGTCGAAGCCGTACTTCAGCGCACCGGGCAGATCGGCGTGGCCCGGGCGCATGCGCGTAATCCGCTCAATCTCGGTTTCTACCGGGTCGACAGCCATCTTCTCGGTCCAGTTCACCCAGTCGCGGTTCTGGATCCAGAGCGCCAGCGGCGAACCAAGCGTCAGCCCGTGGCGCACGCCGCCCATGATTTCGGCATGGTCCGACTCAATCTTCATCCGCCCGCCACGCCCGTACCCTCCCTGCCTGCGGCGAAGGTCCGGTGCGATATCGGCTTCCGAGAGGCGCAGCCCGGCCGGCAAGCCCTCGACAACCATCGTGAGGCCCTTGCCGTGGCTCTCGCCGGCCGTCAGAAAGCGGAAGGCGCCCATCAGGATTCGCCCCGGTCGATCGATGCCGCGAACTCGGCGGCCGCCTGCGCGGTTGGCCGTGGCGGCTGCCCCTCGATCGGCGGCAGTTCGATGGCGACCGGCTGGCCGCCGGGCGCGCGCTCGTAGTGGGCGTCGAAGCGCCCCAGGATCTCTTCGGGGGTCAGGGCTTCCCAGGTCATATCATCGGCAACCGCCCGTTCCGCAGTCGCCGTCACGATCGGGCGCTGCACGGGTGTGCCATCGGCTCCGGCAAACGTGGAGTAGACATCGACCCGGGTGTACGCGAGTCGAAGGTTGGGCACATCGTACATGATCATGTCGAGTAGCTTCGCCGCCACCGCGATCGCCTCGTCCAGCGCCGTCGATACCTGCACACGCGTTCCACCCTCCGTCCGGAACTCTCCCTCCGCCGACGTCGACAGCGTCACGCCCTCGGTCTCGACCGCGATCAACTGCGCGCCCTGCACCCCGGCCCACAGGCTCGCTGGCGTACCCCGGGGTGGCCGGCCGCGCCGCCACGCGCCGAGCGCCTCTTCCACCAGCGCCGCCACAATGTCCACATCCCCCGAAGCCACCCGCCGTCGCCACGCCCGGTGCTGGAACATCTCCGTCGAAACCGCCCAGCCGACGACCGCGAAAATCAGCCCGACGATAGCCAGCCCGACGATGATCATCGCGACTGCTCCGCGAGTTGCTTCCGCGCGGCCTCGAACATCACATCCACCGGCGCCGCCAGTCCCGTCCACAGTTCGAACGCCAGCGCCCCCTGGTAGATGAGCATTGGCAGCCCACCGAGTGTTCGCAGACCGCGCGCCTTCGCCGCGCGCAGGAACGGCGTGACCTCCGGCTTATAGACGATATCCACCGCAAGCGCGTGCTCGGCTGCGTTGGCGAAATCGCAGGGCGATTGCCCTTCGCTCCCGCCACCTTCCATGCCCACCGATGTGCAGTTCACAATGCAATCGTATCCCCACGCCTCGGGCGCCGCCTGCCAATCGGCCCGGACACCTGCCGCCGTCAACTCCGCCAGCAACCGGTAGGCGCGGTCGGCCGAGCGGTTCCACACGCTGACCCGCCCTACCTTCGCCTCCCCGAGTGCGAACGCAATCCCGCGCGCGGCGCCACCTGCCCCGAGCAGCAGCAGCGCCTTGCCGGCCGGGTCGAACCCTGCCTCGTTCTTCAGCGCCGCGACGAAGCCCGGCCCATCGGTGTTGAACCCGAACAGCCGCCCGTCGCGCTTTACGATCGTGTTCACCGCTCCCACGCGCGCGCTCAGGCCACCAGGTTCGTCGAGGAACGGCATGACCGCTTCCTTGTGCGGAATCGTGACGTTCGCGCCAAGCATTCCCTCGCCCCGGAGGCTATTCACGCGCGCGGCGAGCCCTTCCGCAGGCGTGTCCCAGCGCTCGTAGCGAACATCCAGCCCGCAGTGCGCGAAGGCCGCCTGCTGGAATACCGGCGACAGCGAATGCCCCACGGGATGCCCGATAATCCCCGCGACGTGCGTCATGGTGCGCCGTACTGCTGGATGTTGCGCTCATGTTCGGCCAGCGTCTCGGCGAACACATGCGAACCGTCCGCCGCCTTCGCATCGGCCACGAAGTAGTACATCTTCGTGACTTCGGGGTTCGCCACCGCCTGGATCGAAGCCAACCCCGGGTTGGCAATCGGCCCCGGCGGCAAGCCCGGGAACTTCCGCGTGTTGTACGGCGAATCGACCTGCAGATCCTCGGCCGTGAGCTCCTTCTTCCAGTACCCGTACTTCTCGACGTTGCCCGGCAACAGCGACACAGCGTACTGCACCGTCGGGTCGGCCCCGAGCGCATCGCCCGCCGCCAGCCGGTTGTAGAAGACCCCCGCGATCAGCGGCCGCTCTTTCGCGATGACCGCCTCCCGTTCGACGACCGACGCCAGCGTGAGCGCCTGGTGCGGGTTGAGCCCGTGCGACTGCGCCGCCGTACGCAGCTCCGGCGTGAACCGCTCCTGCAGTGTCTCGAGCATGTAGGCGATCAATTCATCCGGAGTCGAACCCACGCGCATGATGTACGTATCGGGGAACAGGTAACCTTCGAGCCCGGCCCCTTCGGGGTGTGATTCGGCGAAGCCCGGCGGGAGTTGTGCCCGCGCCACCGCCGCCATGAACTCGTCCCGCGTGCCGAACCCCGCCTTCTCGGCGATGACCGCCATCTCCTCCACGCGGATCCCTTCCGGGAACGTCACCTTCAGCACCGGAACCTGCTGGCGGACGGTCATATCGCTCACAACGGTGAGCACCGACGAGTTCTTGCGCAGCAGGTAGTCGCCCGAACCCAGTTTGCCCTGTACGCCCATCAGCCCGACCACGAATTCGAACTGCTGCCCCGACTTCACAATCCCGAGCTTCTGCAGGTCCTTCCCCACGTCGGCGGCCGACCTGCCCGCCGGCAGCGTGTACCCCACCTCCGTGTGGTCGGTCGAAGGTGTGACGCTCTTCACCATGTCATCGCCGATGACGGCGCCCGGAGTGCGCGCCACAAAGTAACTCGCGAGCAGGATGATAAGCACAGTCACCCCGATGCCTGCGGCGCCGAACGGGGTCACGAGGCGATTGTTCACGCCTGCCCCCGCGGGCGTCGTGCATCGAGCACCGCCTGGAGGATGACCGCTGCCGCCGCCGAGTCCAGCGTTCCGTCGCGTTTGCCCCGGAGGCCGGGCTGCATCGATACCGCCTGCGCCGACGACAACCGCTCATCGACCTCGCGGACCGGCACGCTGAGCGCCGCCCGCAGTTCGGCGACGAAGGGCGCCGCGCTTTCGACCTGGTGACCACGATCACCGCCGAGCGTCAGCGGCAACCCAACCACGACCTCGTCGATCGCTTCCTCACGAACGATGCGCGCCACCTGGCGGACGGCCTCGGCTCGTGAACGCCCCGCGATGGCCGCCCGCGGGTGTGCGTACAACCCGAGCGCATCGCTGATGGCAACGCCGATCCGGGCCTCACCGGGATCCAGCGCCAGCACTCGGGGTAGCTGTTGGGGTACTGCTTGCGACATTGGTCAGCGAGGCTCCGGGGGTCTCCGGCGTTTCGCGTACCGCCAGTTCGACTGCAATGCGGAAGCCGAATCGTGGCACGCGCGGCGCCCAGACGGACACCCGGACATCCGCATCCTGAATACCATACCGCTGGGCGAGGGTCGACTTCGCGTCATCTTCGGTCTTGCCCTTTACGGCATCCTTCACGGCCTCACTCGTGACCCCGCGGGCGAGTTCGCCCTGGATGCGCAATTCGGTCCGAATCTCCCCCGAATCGGCATCGATCTGGCGTGCTCCGGTTTCGATCGCCTTCACCGAACCAGGGATGAACTCGCCCTCGGCCGCATGCGAAGCAAGGACGCTCCGCGCGAGTTCGTCGAGCGTCGTCTCCACCACCGCAAGCGCCGAGAGCTTCACTGTTACGTCAAGCAATACGATGTCCGAAGGTGTCCCGACGGTTGGCCGCGCCTCGCTGTACTCGACCTTCCCCTCCGCCGTGCCGAGGAAAATCGCGTCGTGCGGGCGCGCCCGGATCAGCCCCTGCTTCACCGTCGCCGAACTCTCGAGCGACTTCGCCAGCGCCTGCAGCGCCAGCACATCGTCCGGGTCGACCGCCTGGCGCGGTTCGCTTGTGCCGCCGGCCGCCGCCGCCGCATTGGTGACCTTGAGGAACCGGTATCGTTCGGCCTGCCAGCCGATGATCGCGCCTGCTGGCACGTTCCCACTCGCGCCCGGCTTCTGTGCCGTTACAGCCGCTTCCGCCGAACCACCTGCCGGCACGGTCACCTGCTCGTCGACCACGAACGGTGCGAAGTCCGGCGCCGCCAGCACCACCGTGCCCGCCGCCACAAGCACCGCCGCCGCCGTCGAATTCGAAATGGTCACCTTCGCCTTCGCCGGCGTCACCCCCACCTGCGTCGTCCCGGTCGCCTTCACCGCGAGCGTGTAGCGCTGTTCGCCGCTCACCCGAGTCGCCGGCACCGCCATCGCTTTCAGGTCGATCTGCGTGCGCTGCTCCGAAGCGGCCACCGTCACCACCTCGCTCACCGTCTCGGTCGGGGGGTACGCGACGACCGTCGCCGAAGGAGCCATCGCGAACAGGAGGAACAGCCCGGCCGCCGCCACCGCGACGATGATCGCCACCTGCACGTACCGCCCCACGCTCGGCGGCGCCACGCTGAGCCGCCCCATCCGTAGCACGTGCCGTCCGCCCGTGTCCCAGCGGACATGCTGCGGTTTCCGGGCCACCGGGATGCCGAGTTCGCGCGCCCGCGAAGCAAGCGCCGCGTTGCGCGTCGCGATAGCGAACACCTTCCCCGCCTCCGAGGCATGGTGGATGAGCCGCCGCATCCCGAGTTCGGTGCTGAGTTGCCGGTTCCCCTCCGGAGCGTGCACGACAACCGCCCACGTTGGCGCCGCATCGACCCGCCCGCAGACCGCCGCCACATCCTCGGTCTTTTCGACCGTGACAACGGATGCGACGTTCTCCTGTGGTGGTGGCTCGCTGACGCCACCGATCTCGAGATCCGGCCGTTCAGTCGCCACACCACCACCTCGTTTCTTTTTCCGGCTCAGCCGGTTAGCGCGTCGAGAGCCTTTCGCCGCCCTTCGGCGAGTGCCGCATCGATGAGCGATGCGTCCTTCGCGCCCGCCTGGGCGATATCCGGGCGACCACCGCCGCCGCCACCGGCCGCCTTCGCCACATCACGGACGAGGTTGCCGGCGTGAATACCCTTTTCGACCAGGTCCTGCGTCGCCGCCGCGAGAAACGCCGGACGCCCGTCGATGTTCGCGGCCAGCACCAGCACCGAGGGCTTTAGTCGCGCCCGCACCCGGTCCGCAACGTCGCGGAGCACATCCGCCGAAGTCGCGTTCACCCGTGCCACCACGAGGTGCGCATCCCCGACCTTCTCCGCCGCCGCTACCAGCGCATCGCTCACCGAAGCGCCCTGCAGCCGTTCGAGTTCCGATTCCTGCTTGCGAAGCCGCTCCAGTTCGGTCTGCATCGCATCGAGCCGTTCCTCGATCTCCGATGGCCCCGTGCCCAGCCGATCCGCGATCTTGAGCAGGCGATCCTGCTGTTCGAGCAGGTGCGACTCCGCCGCACGCCCGGTGAGCGCCTCGATCCGCCGCGTGCCCGCCGCCACCGCCGATTCGCGAACGATGTGCACGAACCCGATCTCGCCGGTGTGGTGGACATGCGTGCCGCCGCAGAGTTCCGCGCTGAAAAGCCCGTCGTGGTCCTTGATCTCGACCACGCGAACCTCCGCGCCGTACTTGTCGCCGAAGAACGCCAGCGCGCCACCTTCGACCGCCTGCCGGTACCCCGACACGCGCCACGCCACATCGAGGTCGCTGCGCACCTTCTCGTTCGCCAGTTGCTGCACCTCGTTGAGCGCCGATCGTGGCGCCTGCTCGAGGTGCGTGAAGTCAAAACGAAGCCGACCCGGGGTCACCAGCGAACCCTGCTGGCGTACATGGCCGCCGAGAATCTGGCGAAGCGCCGCGTGCAACAGGTGCGTCCCCGTATGGTTCCGCGCCGCGCCGTTGCGCCACTGCATGTCGACTGTCGCGTCCGCGGGTTCGGCCACCCGGATTGCCCCCTCGACCACGCGGCCGCGATGGACGATTGCGCCACCGGCTGCCTGCGTGTCTTCTACAGCGAAAACGCCCGAGGGCGTGCGAATGTTCCCGTGGTCGCCTACCTGGCCACCGCCTTCGGGATAGAACGGCGTCGTCGTGAGGATGACCTCGCAGCTCTCGCCCTCCGTCGCCAGCGGAACCAGTTCGCCGCCCTTCAGCACCGCCACCACCGCCGCGTCGACATCGACCTTGCTGTAGCCGACGAAATCGCTGTGGTCGTCGCCGAGCGACTGCAACGCCGGCGAAACTTCTCCCTTGAGGAACTTGCCCGTCTGGCGCGCCCGCCGCCGCTGCGATTCGAGCGCGGCCTGGAACCCCGCGTCGTCGAGTTCGAAGCCCTCATTTGCGGCGATCTCCCGCGTGAGTTCGAGCGGCATGCCGAACGTGTCGTACAGCTGGAACGCTTCGTCCCCCGGGACCACCGTCGCGCCGGTTTCGCGCAGCCGTTCGAGCATCCCTTCGAGCCGCGATTGCCCGCTCGCCAGCGTCCGTACGAACCGCTCTTCCTCGCTGTCCATCGCCTGCTCGATGAACGCGCGAGATTCCTCCAGGTGACTGTAGTAGCCGCCCATCTTGTCGATCGCCGCGCCGCCAACCCGCGCCGTGAACCGCGCGGTCACGCCCGCGCGCCGCGCGAGGAAAATCGCCCGCCGCAACACCCGCCGCAGCACGTAGCCGCGCCCCTCGTTGCTCGGCACAACACCGTCGCCGATGAGCAGCGCCGCCGCCCGGCAGTGCTCCGACATCGCCCGGATCACGTACTGCATCTCCGGCGGCGCCGATTCGTACTCCTCTTCGAAGACGCTCGCCGCCCGCTGGAGGATCGGATAGAAGATGTCCGTCTCGAAGACCGACTTCTTCCCCTGGATCACCATCGCCACGCGCTCCAGCCCGCTTCCCGTGTCGATGTTCTGCGCCGGCAGCGGTTCACGGTGGCCGTCGGGGTGCTGGTAGAGCTGCATGAACACCAGGTTCCAGATCTCCAGGAACCGGGCGTCGTAGCCCACTCCGCCCGGCTTGCCGTCGGCCCGCGCGTGTAGTTGCGCCCCCTCGATACCGAGTTCCGGTTCGAGGTCGTAGTAAATCTCGCTGTCCGGACCGCAGGGGCCGCTCGCGCCCGGCGTCCCGTTCGGGAAGCTGAACCAGTAGTTCAGATCCTCGTCGCGGCGGTGAATGTGGTCGTCGGCCACGCCAACTTCGCGCCAGTAGCCGTACGAATCATCGTCGTCCAGGTAAATCGTGGCGTGCAGCCGCTCCGGGTCGAGCTGGTAGACCTGCGTGAGCAACTCCCACGCCATCTGGATCGCTTCGCGCTTGAAGTAGTTCCCGAAGCTGAAGTTCCCCATCATCTCGAACGCGGTGCAATGGCTGAGGTCGCCCACCTCTTCGATGTCCGTCGTCCGGAAGCAGCGCTGCACGGTCACCGCGCGCGCGGTGGCCGAAGCCTGCTCGCCCATGAACACCGGCTTGAACTGCTGCATGCCGGCGCTCGTGAACATCGACGTCGGGTCGCCGATGGGGACGAGCGGCCATGGCGGCAGCAACTGGTGCCCCTTCTCTCGAAAGAACGAGATGTAGGCGTCGCGAATTTCGTCGGAAGTGCGGGGCTGATTGGTCATAACCGTGTCCGAATCCTATGTGCCCGCATCGCGGAATGTCGATACGGGTACGCCCCACAGCCTGCAAAAGTGGCCATCTTGCTTGACACCTTTTTCCAGTCATTCCTACGATTCGGTGCAGACGCGCCCCGCGCGTCGCCTATGCGTACCGAATCCGAGCCTCCCAGTACCACCCTCCAGGCTGTACCGCGCCGCGATTTGCGCCGGCGCGCCGGGGGTCCTCGATGAGCGGCCTCGGAGTCATCGTGCTCGCCGCTGGCATGGGCACACGCATGAAGTCCCGCCTGCATAAGGTGCTCCACCCCGTCTGCGGCGTGCCCATCGGCCAATACGTCATCGATGCCGCCCGCGAACTCGACCCCGAACGCCTCGTCGTCGTTGTCGGCCACCAGGCCGAGGCCGTGCGCGCCGCCTTCGCCGCTTCTGGCGTCACCTTCGTCACCCAGACCGAACTCAACGGCACGGGTGATGCCGTCCTCCGCTGCCGCGAAGCCCTTGATGGCTGCGACGAAGTGATGGTCCTCAACGGCGACTGCCCGCTTGTCACCACCGACCTCCTTGCCGGCCTGCGCGATTCGCGCCTCATCCGGCCGCTCGGCTTCGTCACCTGCTTTGTCGAAGACCCCGGCCGCCTCGGCCGCGTCCTTCGCGACGCCAACGGTGACCCCGCGGCCATCGTCGAAGCCGCTGACTACGAAGGTCCCGGCGGTCCCGGCGAAATCAACGCCGGCCAGTACGTCTTCGACGCCGCATGGCTCTGGCGCGAACTCCCCAACGTGCCGCTCTCGCCCAAAGGCGAGTACTACCTCACGCACCTCGTTGCCGTCGCTGCCAATTCCGGCCACCCCGGCGCGGCGTTCATCGCCGAAGCCACCGAAACCCTCGGCGTGGATGACCGCCTGAAGCTCGCCGAGGCCGAAGCCGTCATGCGCCGGCGCATCCTCGAACGCCACATGCTCAACGGCGTGACCATCCAGGACCCCGCAACCACCTACATCGACGCTTCGGCCAGCATCGAGGCCGACGTCACCATCCTCCCCAGCTGCCACATCCTCGGCCTCTCCGCCATCGCAGCGGGCGCGGTCATCGGCCCCGGAACCACCCTGCGCAACGCCACCATCGGCGAGGAGTCACACATCCAATCCTCCGTGATCGAAGATTCGCGCATCGGCGCGAACTGCAACGTCGGGCCGTTTTCCCACGTCCGCCACGGCGCCGATATCGGCGACGGGTGCGAACTCGGCAACTACGCCGAAGTGAAGAACTCGAACTTCGGTCCCGGCGTGAAAATGCACCATTTCAGCTACATGGGCGACGCCGACGTCGGCGCCCGCGCGAACATCGCCGCTGGTGCGATCACCTGCAACTTCGACGGCAAGAACAAGCACCGCACCACCATCGGCGAAGATGCCTTCATCGGCTGCGACACCATGCTCATCGCGCCGATCACCATCGGCGCGGGCGCGTTTACCGCAACCGGCGCGGTCGTCACACGCGATGTGGCCCCCGGTGAGACCGTCGCCGGCGTCCCCGCCAAACCGTTCAAGCGCGCCGAGCCGGAAAGCTAGCCACCATGGAACTCACAACCATCATCGCTATCGCCGGGATCGCCTGCGCATCCGTCGCCCTCGCGGCCGTCGCCGCCACCGAAGCCGCCCTCGAGCGTGCGAACGACGTGCGAATCAACGCCCTCGCCAATCGTGGCAACCGCCAGGCGCTGCGCATTGCCGGCGAAGTCGGCCAGCCCGGCCGCTACCTGGGCGCGCTCACCTCGGCGCGCGTCCTCACCTCCTCGGTCATCCTCGGCGCGTTCGCCTACCTCGGCGCGCGCGAACACTCGCCATTCGCCGGCGCCTTCGGCTTCGCGCTCATTGGCGGCGTCTTCGTTGCCTTCATCCAGATGACAGTCGGCCTCGTCATCGCCCGAGGCCCCGAGCGCGCCGCGCTCCAGCTCAGCGGCGTCGCCCGCGTGACGAACCTCGTCTTCGCCGCGCCCGCATTCATCCTCGGACTCCCCTCGCGGCTCGTCGCCGTCTCCATTCGCGCCGTCACCCCCGATGCGGGCATCGACATCCTCTCGCTCGTCGAACGCGAAGAGGCCGCCGGCGGTGTCGAAGAACAGGAGCGCCGCATGATTCGCGGCATCATCGACCTCGAGGACAAGGCCGCCCGCGAAATAATGGTGCCCCGCATCGATATGGCCGCTGCCGATATCGAAGACCACCTCGACGAGATCGCCGCCATCGTCACCGAGCGCGGCTACAGCCGTGTCCCCGTCTACCGCGAAAACATCGACGACATCGTCGGCATCCTCTACGCGAAGGATCTCCTGCGCGCCCTCACCGCAGGCGGCCGCGAACGCCCGCTCCAGGAACTCCTCCGCGAACCCTTCTTCATCCCCGAATCGAAGCGCCTCGACGAATTGCTCACTGAGATGCAGGCCCGCCGCACCCACATGGCCATCGTCGTCGACGAATACGGCGGCACCGCCGGCCTCGTCACCATCGAAGACCTCCTCGAGGAGATCGTCGGCGAGATCGAAGACGAATACGACGTCGCCCGCCCCGCTATGGAGGTCATCTCCCCCGACGAGGTCGTCCTCGACGCCGGCACCACGACGGACGTTCTCCAGGACCTCTTCGGCTACACCATCGATTCCGACGACTTCGACACCATCGGCGGCTTCGTCATCCACCAACTCGGCCGCCTCCCGTCGGTAGGCGACGAAGTGGAGGTCGACGGGCTCACACTGCGCGTCCTGAGCATGTCCGGCCGCCGGATTCGCCGCCTCCGCATCCAGCGCGCGCACGCCGAGGAACCCGAGGGCGTCGCCACCCACTGAGTTCGAGCCTGCCCCGGCCCGCGGGTACACTGGGAATTCGCCAGCCAACCGGCAGCGCCCACCCACCGGAGTAGTCTCGTGACCGATTCACGCCCCGTCCGCACTCGCTATGCGCCCAGCCCCACCGGCGACCCCCACGTCGGCAACATCCGCTCGGCGCTGTTCAGCTGGGCCTACGCCCGCTCCCGGGGCGGCCAGTTCCTGCTCCGGATCGAAGACACCGACCGCAACCGCCTCGTCGAGACCTCCACCGAAGCCATCATGGAGAGCCTCCGCTGGCTCGGCATCACCTGGGACGAAGGCCCCGGGGTTGGCGGCCCCCACGCTCCGTACTTCCAGTCGCAGCGCCTTCTGCTTTACCAGAAAGCCGCCCGGGCCCTCATCGACTCCGGCCGCGCCTACCGCTGCTTCTGCACGAGCGAACGTCTCGACCAGATGCGGGCCGCGCAGGCCGCCGCCAGGCAGCCGCCCGGCTACGACGGCCTCTGCCGTGGTCTCAGCCGCGCCGAATCCGACTCCCGCGCCGCCAGCGAATCGTTCACCGTCCGCTTCGCCATGCGCAAGGAAGGCCAGACCATCCTCAACGACATGGTTCGCGGCCAGGTCGTCTTCGAAAACAAACTCCAGGACGACTTCGTCATGCTGAAGTCCGACGGCTACCCCACCTACCACCTCGGCGTCGTCGTCGACGACACGGAGATGCAAATCTCGCACGCCATCCGCGGCGACGAGTGGATTTCCAGCGCACCGAAGCACATCCAGCTCTACGAAGCCCTCGGCTGGGAACCGCCCACCTGGGCCCACCTCCCCCTCATCCTCGGCCCCGACCACAAGAAGCTCAGCAAGCGCTCTGGCGACACCGCACTGCTCGACTACCGCGCCAACGGCTACCTTCCCGAGGCGATGATCAACTTCCTCGCCTTCCTCGGCTGGTCGCTCGACGACCACACCTCCATCCTCTCCATCGCGGAACTGCAGCAGAGCTTCGACCTCGCGCGCGTGGTGGCGAACCCCGCCGTCTTCGACATCGAACGCCTCAACTTCCTCAACGGCCACTACATCCGCGAAATGGCCGATGACCGCTGGGTCGAAACCATCGCTGACTGGTGCGAACGCGACCTGCCAGCCAGCGTCGCCCGGCCCGTCGACCGCGCCGTGCTCGAACAGGCGGCGCCGCTCCTCAAAGAGCGCGTTGCCCGCCTGACCGAGATCGCGCCGATGGTCGCGTTCCTCTTCGGCCTCGAAGCGCCCGAGTTCGACCTGCAAACGCTCACTGAGCGGGTGAACGATACCGCGACGGCCGTCGCCGTTCTCGATGCTGCGCTCACCGGCCTCGACGCCATCGCTCCCGCCGACTGGGACGTGCCCCACATCGAAGCTGCCATCCGCGGCCTCGAAGAACCCCTCGCGATGAAGCTTCGCAAGTTCGTCTCGGTCCTCTACGTCGCCGAAATGGGCCGCGCCCAGGGTATCCCGCTCTTCGACTCGATGGCCCTCCTCGGCCGCGACCGCGCGCTCCAGCGCCTCCGCACCGCCCGCCTCCGCCTCGGCTGAGCCGTTCGAACCCGCGCCCGGGTAGAGCGTTCCGCGAGCGGCGTGATAGTCTTAGAAGCGGTCTTACTGGGGACTCGTCTAATGGTAGGACAGCGGATTCTGGTTCCGTATGTGGGAGTTCGACTCTCTCGTCCCCAGCCAACACAAGCCGAAAAGGCTCCCTCCGGGAGCCTTTATCTATGCCTGCCGCGTCGCCGGGCGCCCAACGCCCAGGTATGTCGCCCCGGCAGCCTCGACCTTCGCGCGGTCGAGGGCGTTTCGCGCATCGACGACGAGCGGCGCAACCGTGCGCCAGTCGAGGTTCGCGTACTGCCGGTGATTGCTGTGCACCACGGCCACTTCGTACCCCTCGAGCGTCGTCGCCGGTTCGAAACCAAGCGCGCGCACGCCATCTTCGCTGAGCAGCGCATCATGCCCGCGAACGACCGCCCCACGCGCTTCGAACTCCCGCAGCAGGTCCACCGCGTTCGTATGGAAGGTGACCGCCACGTCCGGCCGGAAGGTCAGCCCGAGAATGAGCGCGCGCTTCCCTTCGAGCCCGCCCAGCAGTTCGGCCGCCCGCTCGACCACGTAGCCCGGCATCGCGTCGTTCACCTCGCGGCCCAGCGCGGAAAGCGCACTCGGTCCTTCGCCCTGCATCAAGAAACGCGGGTAGACCGGGATGCAGTGCCCACCCACTCCCGTCCCCGGTACGTGGATGTGCGAATACGGCTGTGAGTTCGCCGCCCGGATGACCTCCGTCACGTCGATCCCGTGCACGTCCGCCACCATCGCCAGTTCGTTCGCAAGCGCGATGTTCAGATCGCGGTACGCGCCCTCCGCCAGCTTGCTCAGTTCCGCCGCTTCCGCCGACTGCATCTCGATGACATCGCCGCCGAACACCTCGCGATAGAACGCGGCCGCGCGTTCGCCGGCGCCGGGGTCAACACCGCCGACCACCTTCGGGTACTTCGTCAGGTCTTCGATGACCCGGCCCATGAGCAGCCGCTCCGGGCTGAACGCCACGTGGAAGTCGCGCCCGAGTTTGCGCCCGCCCTGCTCGAGG
Source organism: uncultured Anaerolineaceae bacterium (assembly GCA_964470735.1). Lineage (GTDB taxonomy): Bacteria > Chloroflexota > Dehalococcoidia > Tepidiformales > Tepidiformaceae > Amarobacter. Next base: position 7,840 of record CAYYDX010000042.1, on the reverse strand, counting down.
CGCGGTGCAAGCTCCCGGCGCGTCGTCCCCACCGGCAGCGTTGTGTCGAAGATGCAGAGCGCGCCCGGCTGGAGCCCCTTGCCAGCGTCTTCGGATGCCGCGTAGAGGTACTGCAGATCAGCGCGGCCAGCGTCATCGACGTCGACGCGCACCGCGAACAGCACCACCTGGCATTGCGCGACGGCCTGCGCCGTCGCAGTCGTCGCGCTGAAGGCGCCTGAGGCGATTACGTCCTTGAGCATCGCCCCGAGGCCCGCCTCGTCCGGGATCGGGTTCTCGCCGCGGTTCACCCGTTCCACCAGCGCCGAGTTCACATCGCAACCGAACACCCGGTGGCCACGCGAGGCGATCGTCGCCGCCACCGGCAGTCCGATTCGCCCGATGCCAACGACCGCGACGTTCATCCTGCCGACCCGGCCTCTTCGACCTGCACCGGCGCCCCGGTCTCACCCGAGCGGACGAGCGCCTCGGCCACCGCGAGCGCCGTCATGCCGTCGTGCGCGCTGACCGGCGCCGGGCCACCCGCGAGCACCGCGTCCCGGAACGCCTCGAGTTCGACGCGCAGCGGTTCGCGGTTCGGGATGGGGTAGCGGGTCATCGGTCCCTCCGTGACGCTCGCATAGCGGCCTTCGCGTGCCGCCGCATCGAAGTTCTCGAAGAACGCCAGCGACTGCGCCGCGTAGTCGACAACGAACATGCCCTTCTCGCAGAGCACGGTGAGCGAACGCTCCTTCGTCGGCGTCAGCCAGTTGATGTCGAGCGTGCCCATTGCGCCGCCACGAAACCGCACCAGTCCGGCGAACATATCCTCGTTCCCCGTCGCGATGTGGCTGCGCGACTCGGCGTAGACCCGCTCGATTTCGTCGCCGAGCAGGTAGCGCATGATGTCGATGTCGTGCGGCCCCAGGTCGTGGATAACGCCCACATCGCGGATGCGGTGCGGGAACGGGCCTACGCGCCGTGCGCGAACCTGCAGCACGGGGCCGCCCTGTCCCGCTTCGAGCCGCCGCTTCAGTTCCTGGATCGCCGGGTTGAACCGCTCGATATGGCCGACCGTGAGCACCAGCCCCGCGCGCTCGGCCGCGCCCGCTATCCGTCGTGCCGCATCGAGGTTCGCCGCGATCGGCTTCTCCACGAGCACGTTGGCGCCAGCCGCGATGCACTGCAGTGCCACCGCCTCGTGTAACTGCGTCGGCACAACGATCGACACCATGTCGGGCTGCGTCTCGCCCAGCAGCGAAGCGGCATCGGGAAAGCCCGGGATAGGCCGCCCGGCAACCGCTTTCGCGACCGCCGCCGGGCTCGCATCGGCGACGGCGGCAAGTTCGACGCCGGGTGTGTCAGCGAGAACGCGAGCATGGTTCGCGCCCATGGAACCGAGGCCAATCACGGCCGCACGGAGGATTCGAGTCATCGGTATTCGAGGGTATCAGGCGCCGGAATCTCGAAACAGCGCGCCGCCACAACCAGCGGGCTCGCGCTAGAATGCCACCATATGGTGCGCATCGTGGCTTTCACCCCACACGAGGTCTGTCGCATTACCGGACTCAGTCCGCGGCAACTGCGCGACTGGGATGCGACCGGTCTGGTTGGACCGCGCAACAGGGAGGTCGGCCAGCCCCGGCTCCGCGTCTATTCGTTTCGCGATGTGGTTGCACTACGCACCGTCGCTCAGCTGCGCGAGCGTCTCCCATTTCTGGAACTCAAACGAGTTGCGGCGTGGCTGCAGGAACGGTATGAGGAACCCTGGGGTACCCTCACATTCCACGTGACCGATCGCAAAGCTGTGTTCGACGATCTTTCGGGAAAGCCTGTGGGCAGCGAGCCGTCTTTCTCAATCTCGCTGGCCGACATCGAACGCGAGTCGGCTGCTGGCGCTGAGGCCCTTCTTCAGCGAACGGCGGACCAGGAAGGCCGGATCGTGAGGAACCGGCACGTGCAGCGCAACGCCTGGGTTGTCGATGGAACCCGCATCCCAACATCAGCGGTCTGGGATCTCCACACATCCGGCTTCGATACTGCCGCCATTCAGCGTGAATATCCTCGGCTTTCGTCGAAGGACATTGCTGTCGCTATCAGCTTCGAGCGCGAACGCTCGGCACGCGCCGGATAGGCGGCGTAGCCCCGGTTGATGCGGCTCCTCATCGACGAGAACGTTCCCGAGTCGGTCGCTACGTTCCTTCGCAGTCGCGGCCACGAGGTACTCCTGGTGAGGGAACTGCTCGGGCAAATGGCGCCCGATGATTTCGTCGCATGGGTGGGCGATGACCTCGAGGCGATCGTCGTAACCATCGATAAGGACTTCCGTGGGATCGTCCAGCGCTTTCCGCTGGCGAGCCGCCGCCGGTTCAATTCGCTCGGACGCATCTCGCTGCGCTGCCGGGAGTCGCGGGCGCTCGTGCGCCTAACGCTCTTCGTCGACGAAATTGAGCGTGAGGTTGAACGGTTGCACAACCACCGTGATCGGCGTCTCATCGTCGAGATCACCGAAACCAGCTACACCATCCGCAGGTGATTTACCCGATACGGTTGATCACACTCGCTATGTACTCCACATCCTCCGGCCCCAGCGATGGGTGTACCGGGATCGACAGCACCCGCTCCGCCGCCGCATCCGCCACCGGGCAGTCGAACTCCCCGAGCCCCATCTCCTCCATGATCGGCTGATGGTGAATCGGGATCGGGTAGTGCACCGCGCTGCCGATGCCCGCCTCGTGCAGCTTCGCCTGGAACGCCTCCCGGTCGCCGTTCACACGGATCGTGTACTGGTGGAACACGTGCCGGTCGCCCTCGCGCACCCGCGGCGTCTCCACCGCCCGGATGAGCGACGACAGCTTTTCCGCGTTCGCGATGCGCGCCGTGTTCCAGCCCTCGATGTAATCCATCTGCACCAGCCCGATGGCCGCGTTCAGGTCCTGCATCCGCCAGTTCAGCCCGAAATAGTCGTGCTTGTAGCGCTGCTCCTGGCCGTGGCTCCGGATGATCCGGCACATCCGCGCCACCTCATCGTCGTCCGTCGTGATAATCCCGCCCTCGCCCGTCGTCATGTTCTTCGTCGGGTAGAAGCTGAAACACCCCGTGCCGTAACTGCCAACGCGCCGGCCCAGATGCTCGGCCCCGTGCGCCTGCGCCGCGTCCTCCACCAGCGCGAGATCGTTGTCCTCGCAAATCTCCTGCAACTCCTTGATCCGCGCCGGGTGCCCGAAAATATGCACCGGCATCACGGCCTTCGTGTTCTCCGTGATCGCCTCCTCCACCTTTGCCGGATCGAGGTTGAAGTCGAACGGGTCGACATCGACGAACACCGGCGTCGCCCCGCAGGCGAGGATGCTCGTCGCCGTCGCGATGAAGCTGAACGGCGTCGTGATTACTTCGTCCCCGGCGCCCACACCGTGCGCCTGCAGCGCCACAATGAGCGCCGCCGTCCCGCTGTTCACGCCGATCGCGTGCTTCGTGCCGATGTATTCCGCGAACGCCTTCTCGAAGGCCTCCGTCCGCGGCCCCTGCGCGAGGTGTCCGCTATCGAGTACCTCCATCACCGCTCGCTTTTCGGCCTCGCCGATGAGCGGTTTGGCAACCGGGATGTACTGGCGTTCGGTGGTGATCATGGTGGCCTCCGGGTCGCGGCCGTCGCCGCTGGCCCATGGGTGCAGTCTTGGATTCGAGAGTACCAAGGCAGTCCACTTCGCGCTGCATACCGGATCGCCCTCTTGTCGAGGGGCCAATCCGCCCTATACTCCGCGCAAACATTCGGAATGGCCGCCATGACACCATCCCGCAACTTCCGCTCCGTGCTCGAATCCACCTGGTTCCACCGCTTCGCCGCATTCATCCGCCGGGCGCTCCTCGGCGCCGCCGCGGGCGGTGTCACGGGCATCGTCATCGGCGGAGTCGGCGGCCGCCTGGCCATGCTCCTGCTCCGGTTCACCTCGCCCGATTCGGTGCGCGGCATCGAAACCGACGACGGCTTCGAAATCGGCGTCATCACCCTCAGCACCTTCAACCTCATCCTCACAACCTGGCTGCTCGGGGCCGTCGCCGGATTGTTCGTCGCCCTCTCGCTGCGCTACCTCTCGTGGCCCTGGATGCCCCTCGCCTGGGCCGCGCCTGGGGCCACCATCGGCGGCGCCGCGCTCGTCAGCGGCGACGGCGTGGACTTCACGCTCCTCGAACCCACCTGGCTGGCTGTCGCCCTCTTCCTCGCCATCCCGGCCGCGGGTCTCGCAGCCACCGCGTTGCTCATCCGCCAGTGGGAAGCATGGTGGTGGGTCCGCCGCCGCCGCACCGCCACCGTGGGGCTGGCCGCTGTCCCCATCGTGGCTCTCTTCCCCTCCGGCCTTGTCATCCTCGCCTTAGCGATGGGCTGGGCTTCATGCAGTCAGCTCGCCGTCATCGAACGGTTCAACGCATCTCGGTTGGCCCAAAGGGCAGCCGCGGTGGCTTTCGCCTGCGTCACGCTCGGCTTCGTGCCAGCCTCGGTTTCGAACCTCCAGGCCGTCTTCTGAATCCCGGCCCCGCCTACTTCAGCGAAACGATCGCCGTGCCCTTCGCCTGCCCGGGCGTAACCAGGATCAGTGCGTCCAGCGCGACGCCGGCAGGAACCTGGAAGCTGATCCACCCTTGCCGCGATTCGCCTGCGTTGAGCACACCGGAGTCGAACTTCGGACTCGTGTTCGTAATCGCCCACGTGTGCTCGTCGCCGTTCGCGTCGCGCAACCGGAAGCTCGCGAAGCTGTACGTCACACCCGCCGACAGCGCCTCTTGCTTGATCTCCAGCGCCACCCGGCGCTTGCCCGCTGCCGTCGTGAAGAACCCCGGCGCCTCGGGGTCGACCACTTGCAGCACCGTATAGCGGGAACCCCGAACTTCGGTCGTCGCGCCGACCGGAACCTGTGTGATGTCCCGGCCCGACGCCGTTGGCCCTGTGCCGGGGGTCTTCGCGCCACCGGCCAGCGCGGTCACCGTCCGGGCCACCGCTGACGCCGTTGCCTGCGCCTGCCCCGCAGAAATTCCCCCATCGGTTCCCACCGGCGTGGCTGCCGCTTCGCCCACGCGTGCGCCTGTGTTCCGGTCGTTGATCGAGTTATCGATCAGTCCGTCGTTCACCCGAACGATGACGAGCACGATCCCCACGGCCATGATGAGCCCCGAGAGCACGAGGAAGAGCACCGCGCGGCCAATAGTCATGACGCAATCCTACGAAGCGCGGCCCGAACCGGGCAAAGCGCCACTACCGCCGGCCCCGGCCCGGCGCACGCGGCGCCGGCGCCTCTGCCTGGCGGCCAAGCCGGTAGTGCGGCGCCAGGATCGTCACGAACGTGCCCGCATGCGGGTCGGCAATCCGGGAAACAACCCGTGGGTGCGCCTGCTGCAGCCTGTCGAGCGACTGATCCGTCGTCACCACCGTCGGCAGCGCCGCCACATGCCGGTAGTTCACCACCTGGTAGAGCTTCTCCTGCGCCCACTCCGAAGCCTTCTGCGCCCCGAGGTCGTCGAGAATCAGCAGGTCCACGTTGCGGATCCGGTCGAACGTCTCGTCGTAGGGCGATTCGTGGCCCGGCGCGAACGACGCTCGCAAGTAGTCCATCAGGTCCGGCGCAACCGCGAAAAACACGCCGAGACCGTTGCCCAGTGCCTTGTTCGCGATCGCCGCGGCAAGGTGCGTCTTGCCGCACCCGTTCGCGCCCTGCAAAACGAACCACCCGCGCGGATCGTCGGCGAACGCCATCGCCGCGCGGAACGCCGATTCCAGCGATTCACGCTCCTCCGCGTGAAGGCCAGCCACACGCAGATCGAAGGTGCGGAACTGGTGTTCGTTGAGCCGGTCGCGCGTCATGCCGCCAACCTGGCTGTACCCACCGCGCGCCTCACCGTCGAGCGGCATCACTCGCGACATGCCCTCGTCGAGCAGCCGCGTCGCGAGCCGCTCATCGAGCTGCTGGGGGCGGGTCGTCGTCGTGAACACCGTCGGCAGGCTCGCATTGAACCGGTGGTTCACCACCTGGAACAGCTTCTCCCGCGCCCACGCCGACCCCGAGCCCGTATCCACATCGTCGAGGATGAGCAACGGCGCGTTTCGCACCTGCTCGAACAGTTGGTCGAACCCCATGTCGTTCTCGTCCGGCTCGTAGCTCGCCCGCAGGTGGTCGAGCAGGTCGGGCACAACCATGAACAGGGCCGGTTCGCCCGCGACCACCCGCGCATTGGCAATCGCCGCCGCGAGGTGCGTTTTTCCGCTGCCCGATGACCCGGTGAAGACCAGCCAGCCAACGGGGTTGAGCGCGTAGTCGCGCGCCGCCTGGTAGGCGCGTTCGAACCAGCCACTCTCTTCGTTCCGGCCCGCCGGAACCATGTTGTCGAACGTGAACCGCGTGAGCGCCCCGAGGTTGCTCATCCGCTCCAGCCGCGTTCGCCGCACGTGCTCATCCTCGTCGAGCACGCACTGGCACGGTTCGGCTTTCCCGAATCGCGGATGATCGACCGGCAGCGACCGCCGGACGAATCCCGCGCCCTTGCAGATCGGGCAGACATCTCCGGGCGTGGCCATCTCAGGTTCCCGGGCGGATGCCGCCTCCAAGGTACTTTCGCTTACGGTCTTCGAGAGAATCTCGCCCAGGCGTTTCATGAGGACGGCCCTCCTCGGCCCAGTTTCTGAGGATAGTTTCGATGTAGCGCCAGTTACGCGCGTTCAGTTCCGCCGCCTCCCGGAAGGCGTCTTCGATCCAGTCCGCCGGATACCGATCCTGCGCTTCCACGAGCCGCTCGCCAACCATCGGCGTGATCGTCCCGATGTGCTCCTCGTACAGCCGGAAGATCCCCGGCCGCCGCTCCTTCGGTTCGATCGGCACGACGATGCTGTCCGGCCGCAGGCTCACCTCGCCAGCCCGCGCCCGGGCGATCGTCCGCCGCGACCCCGGGTCGTTGCTGAAGTACAGGACCTCCTGCGCCCCCGACCTCCGCACCCCAACGGCGAGCAGCGCGCGAAGTTCAACGCACTCGTCGAGGCCGGCCTTCAGGCCCTTCTCACCGCCGGCCAGTTGTTCGAAACTCTGCCGCGCCGCCGGCTGCTCCCAGATCTCCACCGCCGAGACGAAACGCCCGTCGCCCCGCTTCTCCTGCAACAACCGCGAACACCAGAGGAACGCCAGGACCGCGCCCGGTGTGCGTATCTCCGGCAGCACGACCGCGAAGAACAGGTTCGGCACGACCGTGCCCTTCCCGATCCCCGGAAACCCGTTGAACTCATCCATCGCGCCACGTGTCCTCAGTGTCCTTTGTGGCCCCCAACTGCTCACCCACCGCGACACTCCCCCGGCACGCCCTCCGCGCCCTTCGTTTCCTCTGTGTCCTTTGTGTCCCCAGACCGCTCGCCCACCGCAACGATCCCTCCCAGCAACCCGTCCGTGCCCCCGGTAGTTCACAACTTCCGCATGCCCGGCCCTCACTCCCCGGGGTCATCGGTCCGCAGTTCCCAGTCTTCGAACTTCGCAAACCGTTCGCGGAAGCGAAGATCCACCGTCCCCGTCGGCCCGTTCCGATGCTTCGCCACGGAGACCTGCGCCACCCCCTTCGGATACGCGCTCTCAGGCAGGTCCGGGTGCTGCTGCGCCCACTGTTCGGGCGTGACGTACTTTTCCTCGCGGCTGAGGAACATCACGATGTCCGCGTCCTGCTCGATCGAGCCCGAGTCCCGCAGGTCGGACAGCTGCGGTGTAGGCGGGTGCCGGTTCTCGATTGCGCGCGAAAGCTGCGCCAGCGCGATGATTGGCACGTCCAACTCGCGCGCCAGTCCCTTCAGCGTCCGCGAGATGTAGCTGATCTCCTGCACCCGGTTCTCCCG
>CAYYDX010000041.1:0-26812 GCA_964470735.1 uncultured Anaerolineaceae bacterium | reverse complement strand
ACGTAGACCAGGAGATCCTCGGCAGCGTCGCGACGCTCGTGCTGCAGGGGACTGACATTGTTCACACCAGGCGGCACGGCTACATGTCGGTCGAAGGCAAAGAACCGCTGCGCGAAGACGCCATCTTCCGGATGTACTCGAATACGAAGCTGGTGACGTCGGTCGCGCTGATGATGCTGCACGAAGAAGGCCGGTTTGGGCTGGATGACCCGCTGTCGGAGTACCTTCCGCGATTCGGGAACCCGGTGGTGCTGAAGGACGGCGCCGCGAGCACTTCGGACGTGGCGCCGGCAAGAGGCCCGATCCGGATGCGGCATATTCTCAGCCACAGCGCCGGCTTCTCCTACGGCTTCATCGAACCGGATTCAGTCATCGACCGGGCATACAACCAGTCAGCCATCAATCCGATGGCCCGGAACGACATGACCCTCGAATCGCTGTGCGATGAACTCGCCGACCTGCCGCTTTGCTACGAACCCGGCACGAACTGGCGCTACAGCCTGGCAACGGACGTCTGTGCGCGCATGGTCGAAGTTCTGTCCGGACAACCGTTCGATGTCTTCCTCAAGGAGCGCATCTTCGACCCGCTGGGAATGGTCGACACCGGGTTTTTCGTGCCCGAGAAGGATCACGGCCGCCTCGTCGCGATGTACTCGCCCGCGGACATGTTCGACCCGATGAAGCCGGGGTTCGTCCCCACTCCGGCGGCGCCCGGTGGAACCTATCTCACGAAGCCGAGCTTCCTCTCAGGTGGCGGCGGCCTCGTCTCCACGATGTCCGACTACTCGACGTTCATCCGCATGATCGTTGCCGGTGGCTCCTGGGCCGGACACCAGGTTCTCCGGCCCGAAACGCTGGGTCTTATGCGAACCAACCAGCTGGCGCCCGGCGTCGGTGTCCGTTTCCCCATGTGGTCGATGCCGAACACGGTCTTCGGTCTTGGCTTCGCCCTCAAGACCGCCCCGGCCGACGGCGAATCCAACGCGGTGGTGGGTGAATACCACTGGGGCGGCATGGCCGGCACCCACTCGTGGATGGCCCCGAAACCCGGCATCACCGGCCTCTGCTTCACCCAGCGGATGCCAGGCTTCTGGCACCCCTTTAGCCACGACTTCAAGCGCCTGGTCTACGCTGCTTCGGAGTGATGGCGCGTGCGCCCGGCGCAACCACCACCTGCTGCGCTGGGCCGGTGGTGTCGGATTCATGGCGCACGCATGCCCAATCTTCCGGGCGTCGCGCCGGGCCGGCGGGCAGCCGCGGCCGGGTGGTGCAACCCATGCTGAGCTGAGGCTCGTACCTACAGTATGATTTCTGCGAGGAGGAGTGAAGGCCACCATGAGAATCGACCAACTCCTCAGCTTTAAGGCAGTTGCCGACGAGCGAAGCTACACACGCGCGGCCGACAAGCGCTTCCTGACGCAATCCGCGATCTATAGCCAGGTTCGACAACTGGAAGCCCAGTGTGGAACCGGCCTTTTCCATGTTTCGGGCAAGGAGGTTCTGCTCACGGAGGAGGGCGGGATCTTTACACCTTCGCCTCCGCGGTTGCCGCTGAATACGACGACTACCGAAAGCGAGTGGAGACCAGGGCGTCCGAGCGAAGAACCGTCGTCCGAATCGGGGCGCTGTCCCACCTCAGCGCGCTTACCGAGGCGGGGAAGAGACTGCTGGCCACCGACCCGTCCGTCGTCATTGAGTTTCAGTCGTACCATGCTCGTGAGGCACTTGACTTGATCCGGCGTGAGGAGTTGGACTTCGGGTTCTACGGCCCGGCAGTGACAGCACGGGACCTCGTTTTTGAGCAGTGCGGCGAGTGCCAGATCTCGATCATTGCCCCGCCAAGTCACCCGCTGGCGGGACGTGAGATCGACTTCAGCGAGCTCACGAAGTTCCCACTCGTTGGGTACGCCGGCGGGAGTGCCCGGTCAGCGATTGACGCGTGGCTCGAGGCTCATCCGGGGTCGGTGATCCGGTATGTGGCCCAGGCCGATACCTCCGGGGCAACCAAGACCCTGGCCATCCGAGTCAACCAGGCTGCGTTTGTCATACGCGAAGCTGTTATGGATGAACTGCTCGCTGGCACCCTCGCAGAGGTTCACGTCCGGGACTTTCACCCGTCGTTTCCTCTCTTCGTCGTCTATCTCGGAGAGAACCAACTCGGGATAGGGGCGCGTCGTTACCTCGCCATCCTTCGGGAGATGTTCAGTTCGACCCCTGCAGCCTGTCTCGTTTAGGGCTCGCCGGCCATCCAACAAGACCTGTCAACGGCACGCTCACTGGTGCTCCGCCGGCGTTACGCGAAAGCGTTGAACCGCGGCTCGCGCTTCTCGGTGAACGCAGTGACAGCTTCGACGTGGTCGGGCTTACCGAAGAGTTCCCGGAATGTGGCAACCTCCGATTCGATGACCAGCCGCAGATTCTGTTGTGCGGCGTTTTGGCGGATGAGTCTCTTGGCCAGCCAAACAGCGTTGAGCGGGCCGCTCGCGATCTCCTCCGCCAATGCCATCGCCGTCGGCAGAAGTTCGTCCGCGGGGACAATTCGGCTTACCAACCGCTGCGCGGAGGGGGTCCGTCGCGGCGATGATCCGGCCGGTCAATGCCAACTCCATCGCAGCCTCCATCCCGGCTACTGAGGCGAGATTATGTGTCGATGCCAGTTCGGGGGTCAGGCCGACCCGTACGAACCTGATGGAAAAACGTGCGGCCTCAGAGGCAATGCGGATATCGCACGCCAACGAAAGTGTTAGCCCGACTCCTATCGCTGGCCCGTTGATCGCCGCGATGACCGGTTTGCCTTCGAAAAGTGCGGGCGCAACATTGGGACCCGCTTCTCTTGAGAGATCGGTTGACAGGAGGAGGCTTCGATTAGCCCCCGGTTGGTTCGCCGACTCGTGCCGCTCGCGCCAGCCGCCCATGTCCGCTCCTGCACAGAAGGCTCGGCCAGCGCCAGTGACGACGATGCAGCCCACCGAGTCATCGGCTGCCGCCTCACGGACGGCGGTGATGAACTCGGCCTCCATCTGGCGGGTCCACGCGTTGAGCTTTTCAGGGCGATTCAGCGTGAGCTTCAGGACACGCCCGACCGGCTCAACACAAATCTGTTCGTAACGGGTCATCGAAGTTCGTCTCCTTTCGGGGGTTGGGCCAAGACGTCGCAGCAGGTGATGGACGGTGATTACGCAACCACTTCGTCCCGGCTCGCTCGCGTGGGTGGAAGCAGGCTGATATCTCGCGAGATGGCCAGGTCGCTCATGCCGAGAGCCTCGTGCGAGGATCCACGGCGGAATACGCAAGGTCTACCACCAGGTTCGAAGCAATCACGACGACGGCGATCATCATGTTTACCGCCTGGATAACCGGGTAGTCTCGTCCGCCAATAGCCGCCATGAAGTACTGGCCGACTCCCGGGATAGCGAATAGTTGTTCCATGATGACCGTGCCACCAACCAGCAACGGGACTTGCAGGCCAATGATCGTGATTATCGGCATGAGCGCGTTGCGTACTGCATGGCGGATGTACACGAGCCTGGGAGCCAGGCCCTTTGCTCGTGCCGTGCGCACGTAGTCCTCGTTAAGTACTTCCAGCAGTGCGGTCCTCGTAAACCGCATCAGCCCACCGGCTGTATGGATTCCAAGGAGCAAGGCAGCGAACCCAACTTGCTGCAGGTTCGTAGCTGGATCGTCCCAAAGGCTCTTGTAGATGAATGGAGGCGCCCAGTGCCAGAGCTTGGCCGGGATAATGATCGCAAGGGTACCGAGCCAAAAAGAAGGGATTACAAGGAGCAAAATCGCGAAAGTTCTGCCACCGAGATCAAGGAACGAGTTCCGCCGGATTGCGGAGATCATGCCGATCGAAACGCCAGCCAATAGCCCGGTGGTGATTGCGATGACACCAAGTTCGATCGTAGGGGGAAGGCGCCGGGTTAATTCATCACGGATGGGAGCATCCGAGTGCATTGATCTCCCAAGGTCACCCTGAGCGAGCTTTCCCAGCCAGCGCACGTACTGTTCGTAAACGGGCTGATCGAGACCAAGTTCTCGGCGAAGTGCATCTTTATCTGATGCCGCAACTGCATTTTCCCCGAAGACCTGATCAACCGGGTCACCGGGAAGCATCCGCACCATAAGGAATACCAATAGGGACGCACCAAGGATCGTCGGGACCGCTAATGCGAGACGGCGCAACAGATACGTCCACACGCCGTCACATCGCCCTTTGCTCATATGAGAGGTTGTCGAATATGGGCTTTATTGAACTACTTTTGGAGACAACGCCGCTATTCATCATGCCAATGGCAGCCTACCCCGAGATGGCTGTGAAACTCCATTTCAACTTTGTCAAGAAATCATGGCTGTCAGCCAACTTGTTCTCGCGGGACGCTCACATCACTCGCGTTTCGTTGCTAACGCTGCCCGTGCACGGCCTGGTGTCTCCCGTTCGCGCCGCCCCACCAGGCCACCAACCGGCTGTAGTCGAGCCGCAGCCGCGGCGACGCTCGCGAACGTGGCGGGACACGCAGATAATGCGGCGGTTGGCCAGGCGCATCCGCAGCATTCCGGGTTTTCTTGTCGCGGCCATCGCGTTGGTGGTGCTCACCAGCGTGCTGGCGCCACTCCTCGACGAGCGCCACATCGTCGATGTCGCGCTGCTCTATCTTTTACTCACGCTGGTTGTTTCGGCTCGCTGGGGGTACGGCGCTGGTATCACCGTGGCGGTCGCGGTCGACCTCACCGTCAACTTCTTCTATGTGCCACCGCTCCACCGCTTCACGGTGCAGGAACCGGTCAACCTCGCTGGCCTCGCCCTCTTCCTCTGCGTTGCGCTCTTCGGAGCGTACATGCTCTCGCGTCTGCGGGAACAGGCGGCGCACGCGCGCGCAAACGCTTCCGAGACAGCTTTCCTGCTCGCCGCCACGCGCGAAATCGTCCGCGCCGGCACTCCGCGCCAGGTGCTCGACCGCATCTGTGATTCGCTCGCACGGGCTGCAGGCGCGCGCGGATGCGCAATCGTTGCGGGGGCGCCGCTCGCGGTGGCGGGTGCAACCATCGACGAGGCTTCCGCCTCGCCGCTCAACCGCAACGAACTCGCGGTGGCCACCGCGGCGCTCGAAACCGGCGAACCGGTGCGAATGCATGCTGAAACGAAGCGGCAGCCCACCGTCACCTTCGTACCGCTCCCCGAAACGCGCGGTGCGCTCCTCCGCTTCGCCGGCGACATCGCTCCTGCGACCCTCGCGAAGCCGGTGGTTCAGGCTCTCGTGAACGAGACCAGTGCCGCTCTCGAACGGGCCCGTCTTGCCCGCGAAGCCGAACGCGCCGAGGCCCTCGAACGCGCCGATGAGTTCAAATCGGTGCTGCTCTCCAGTGTCTCTCACGACCTCCGCTCGCCGCTCACCGCGATCAAGGCTGCCGTCTCCAGCCTTCGCGATGAATCTGTCGCATGGTCCGATGACGACCGCCGCAGCCTCCTCCAGACCATCGAGTCACAGGCCGACCGGCTCAACGGGACGGTTTCGAACCTGCTAGAAATGTCACGGATCGAAGGTGGTTCCGTGCGGGCACGGCTCGAGGCGATGGACGTTGCCCTGTTTCTCGAAGAGTTGGAGCTTGCACTCAGCCCCCCGGTGGCGCCGCGCAGGCTCGATGTGCGGGCGCCAGCGGGCCTTTGGGTTCGAGCCGATTACGGACTGCTGACCCAGGCTGTGACGAATCTCATCGAAAACGCTCACAAGTACTCGACACCCGGAGCGCCGATCATGGTGGAAGCGACTGGCGCCCCCGGAAGGGTCACCATCTCGGTCGCCGACGCTGGCCCCGGCATCGCCCCGGAAGACCTGCCCCATGTCTTCGAAAAGTTCTACCGTGGGCAGCAAGTGAAAGGCACAGGCGGCACCGGATTGGGACTCGCGCTCGTGAAGGCCATGGTCGAGCTATGTGGCGGAGCGGTCTCCGTGAGTTCCAACGCCGGCGGCACGCGATTCACCATCTCCCTCCCCGCTGCGGCGGCCCCGGTATGAGCGGTGCACGCATTCTCGTCGTCGATGATGACCCGGCAATCCTCAAGGCCGTGGACAAGGGACTCCGCGGCGCGGGGTTCGACGTCACCGGCGTCTCGACCGCGCAGGCGGTGGTAGCCGAGTACCTTCGATTCCGCCCTGATGTCGTGATCCTCGACCTCGTTCTGCCTGATGGCGACGGGATAAGTCTCTGCGCCGAAATTCGAAAGCACGGCGCCACGCCGGTCATCGTCCTCTCGGCCATCGGCGACGACGAACGGAAGGTCGAGGCGCTCAACACGGGTGCGGATGACTACCTCGTGAAGCCGTTCTCCATGGCCGAGTTGCAGGCCCGCATTAACGTCGCGATCCGCCGCAGTACGCCCCAGGCCAGCACCAGGCTGAGTTTCGAAGGCATCGACCTCGACCTCCTCAGCCGGAGAGTCACCGCCGGGGGCCTGGAGATTCGACTCACGCCGACGGAGTTCGAGTTGCTCCGGATGCTGCTCGCGTTCCCCGGGAGGGTGTTCACGCAGCGTCACCTGCTGGCGACCATCTGGGGGCCAGAGTACCAGGATGACGCGCATATTCTGCGAACCTTCGTCCACCAACTGCGTGCGAAGCTCTCCACCGCCGCGCCGGGCATGGGCGCCGTCATCGTCAACGACCCTGGCATTGGCTACCGGATCGAGCCGCTGCGCGAGCACCCGCCGAAATCCTGACACTTTCCGCACACACTGGCGGGGTTTGCCCGCCGCCTTCCATACACCCGCGCGCTCACCATCCAGGGCATGGTTACGCACATCGCTTACCAGGAAGAGCGCTACCGCACCGCCGAGCGCTGCGTTGCCGGGATCCGCGAGTACATCGACCGCGGCTGGGATGTCAGCGACCTGAGCGGTCCACTCCACGGGCCGTTCATCGTCGTCTTCCGACTCGAGGACGCGCCTGCTGAGCCCGCCATCCAGAGCACCGGCGAGGGCCGGCTACGGTGACTGATCCAACACCGGCGGCGCGTACACCGGTTCTCGACCGTAAGGGACGGCTTTCGCGGTACCGGATCGCCCGTCCTCAACCAGGCATCATCGAAACCCACGATGGCTACTTCGAAGCGACCGAACACGCCGAAGAACGCCGCGGATTCCACGGCCGCTACCTCGGAATTCGTGACCGCGTCCTCGGGACCACCCTCGCCAACCACCGCCTCGAAGGCGAGCGGCTGTCCAAGGTCAAGGCGCTCGCGGTCTTCTCCTCCGACGCCATCTCCTCGGTGGCCTACGCCACCCAGGAGATCCTTTTCGTCCTCATCCTCGCCGGAACGAGTGCGACCACGTATGCCCTGCCCATCGCGGTGGCCATCGTGACGCTCCTCGGTATCGTGGTGATCAGCTACCGCCAGACCATCAAGGCTTACCCCGCCGGCGGCGGCGCATACACGGTCGCCCACGAAAACCTCGGCACGGGGCCGGGCCTCGTCGCCGCCTCGGCACTCCTGATCGACTATGTGCTGACGGTTGCCGTGAGTATCGCCTCCGGCATGGACGCACTGGCTTCACTCAACGAGGCATTCCGGCCGGTGGCAGTCGAAATGGCCATCGGCCTCGTCGCGCTAGTGGCGATCATCAACCTGCGCGGCCTGAAAGAATCGGGCACGATCTTCGCCATTCCGACGTACGCCTTCGTGGTCACGCTGGGAACGGCAATCACCGTGGTGTTCATCAAGATCATCTGGCACGGCGGCAACCCGCTGGTGGCAGGCGAACCACGCGAGACGGTCTCCGCGGTCCAGGGTGTGACGCTCTTCCTCATCCTGCGCGCATTCGCCAACGGTTGCACCGCGATGACCGGTGTCGAAGCGGTGAGCAACGGTGTGCAGGCGTTCAGGAACCCGGCGCCGGAAAACGCGAACAAGACCCTCCTCGCCATGGCCCTGATTCTCGGTTCACTCTTCCTCGGCGTCATGGTCATCGCGCGCCATTTCGGCTTCGTGCCGAATGAGAACAGCACAGTCCCGTCGCAACTTGGGGCCGAGGCGTTTGGCGAGGGGTCGCCGCTCTTCGCCTTCCTCCAGATCATGACCGCCGGGATCCTCTTCCTCGCTGCCAACACCGCCTTCGCCGACTTCCCCCGGCTCGCCGCCATCCTCGCCCGCGACGGCTACCTGCCACGTGTCTTCCACGCGCGCGGCAACCGGCTGGTCTTCAGCTACGGCATCCTTGTCCTCGCCGGGCTCGCCTCCCTGCTCATCCTCGTCTTCGACGCCCAGACCACGCGCCTCATCCCGCTCTACGCCCTCGGCGTCTTCATCGGGTTCACGCTCAGCCAGACGGGCATGGTCCAGCACTGGCGCCGTCTCCGCGGCGAGCACTGGGTCCACAAAGCGCTGGTCAACGGCCTCGGCGCTGTCGCGACCTTCATCGTCGTGGTGGTCGTGCTCGTCGCGAAGTTCACCGAGGGCGCCTGGATTGTGACCATCGTGCTGCCGCTCCTCGCGTTCGCCGCCTGGCTCGTTGGGCGCTTCTACAGCCGCCTCCGTCGCAACCTCTACGTCACGCCCGAGGCGGTCTTCGACCTCGCGCCCGCCGGCCCATCGCCCATCCCGGTCATCGTGCCGGTTGAGGAAATCAACCTCGCCACCGTTATGGCCCTTGGCCTCGCCTGCGAGCGTTCGAAGGACGTTCGCGCCGCACACGTGCTTGTTGACCCGGATCACCCGTCGACCGTGCCCCAGCGCTGGGTGCGCCAGTTTCCGCGCATCCGCCTGGTCGTCATCGAGTCACCCTTCCGCACAGTCGCCGACCCCATCGCCAACTACGTCAAGGAAATCGCGCACACGCCGCCCTACGACGTGCAGGTGCTCCTCCCCGTGCTCGAAGTCCAGCATCGTTATGAACGCCCGCTCGTCAATCAGAGTCTTAAGCGTCTGAAGCGCATGCTCGCCGGCCGCAGGCACATCGAACTCACGCTCTTCCCCTTCTACGAAGGAAGCGCCGGCCGCCGCCGTCGCAAGGCTATTGGCTGACGGGCGCGAGGCAGAACTATCAGGTGGGAAGCACACGCGGGTCGCGTCAAAGTCATGGTTTGGCTTGCTGCCCCGCCCGGAGAGTCTCATCCCAACCGCGGTGGTCCGGGATCGGCCAGGGAACCGGGTCCCTGCAGCAGTTCGAGCGCGGGCTGGATCGCCCAGCCGATCGAATGTCACGTAGCTCTAACGAGATGAACGTCGAGTCGAGGGTGACGGCTGAGAAGCTGGTCCGCGAGCGACGGTCGCAGCAATGAGGCGAACCTGGTGCGCGGTTGGACCACCAGCGTTGCATGTGTGATCCCGTCGCTGGCAACCAGGGCCGACAGTTCTTCCACCAGGTCGAGGCCAGGGATCTCGCGGGTGGTCGCGTTGAGGTCGAGTGCGACGGTGAGGATGTGGGTCATCCCTTGCTCCTTCAGCAGCGGCGCGGGATAGGCGGCGATGAGTTCTCCGTTGAAAGCGTGGGCCAGCCGCCATGCACGCCGAACCGCGGTCTCGGAGGCATACGTGTTGTCCAGCAGGACAAGGATCCGCTCACTCGCCTCCCAGCCCTGGAGCCGGTTTTCGACCATGTACTCGTGGAGTTGTTGCTCGACCCCCAGCGCGACTCGCTTCAAGACGATTTCGCGGAGTGCAGCCAGATTGCCCTTTCGAAAGAAGCTCTCGAGTGCCTGCGCGGCCTGTTCTGGAGGGTAGATATTCCCATGGCGCATTCGCGATTGGAGCGCTTCCGGCGAAATGTCGACCACTTCCAGTTCATCGGCTTCATCGACGAAACGGTCCGGCACGGTCTCGCGCACGTGCACTCCGGTGATCCCCGCCACGACGTCGTTGAGACTCTCCAGGTGCTGGATGTTCAACGTCCCAACCACGTTGATCCCCGCTGTGAGGATGTCCTCCACATCCTGCCAGCGCTTTTCGTTCGAAGAGCCTGGCGCGTTCGTGTGTGCTAGCTCATCGACAAGCGCGACCTGTGGGCGGCGTGCGATGACGGCGGCGGTGTCCATTTCGTGCAGGACGACGCCCTGGTACCCAATGCGCTTTCGCGGGACGACCTCCAGCCCCTCCAACGCCTCGACCGTGAGCGGACGGTCGTACGTTTCCGCGATTCCCACGACGACGTCGGCCCCGCGAACCTTTCGCCGCTTGCCTTCGTTCAACATGGCGTAGGTCTTGCCGACCCCCGGCGCGGCGCCCAGGTAAATGCGCAGCCGTCCGCTGGTTGATCAACGATGAGCGGAGCGCGACGAGGCCGTGCGGGCCCTCAAGCGCTACGTGGTCAGAGCGATCTGGAGAACCTGGCACAGTGTCTCAATGAGAATCAAGATCGGAGAGATCTCTTGCTGGATTGCACATAGGAGCGTTTGTTCGTGCTGGATCGACCACCGTTAAGAAACGCATCACATAGTTGTTTTTTCGCAAGCATCGGAATAGCCTGACGGGCATCTTTGAAGCGGGAGATCGCGGGCAAGCGAAGGAGCCACGTTGGAAAGGATGGGCGAGTGCCGGGATGCCGCTCAGCTTTGGGTTGTCCGACCCTCGTTGGCTCTGCTCGCCGCTGCTCCGTTCGCGCAAATGCTGACGGCTGACAACCTATTCGAACGCAAACCCTTCATCGTCACCGCCCGGGTATTCAGGATTCATCGCTAATGCCCCGCGAACACATACTCAATGGAACTGAAAGGGAGGTGCTTAGGGCACTAATTCTCGGCGGATCGGTCGTTGCAGTCGCGCAAAATACGGGCCGCAACATTGCAACTATTCGGTCGCATATGAAGAACTTGCATGCCAAAACCGATACTCATTCGTTGGTCGAGCTGGTAACCTGGGCCCTGGCGAATTACACCGTTTGGGCCGAAGACGCTTCGCACACGGACGTGGCAAAACCTCGCCAGCAAGGCTAGCGCAATTCAGCATTCCCGATTCGGGACTTGTTTACGGGCAGGGCGGGGTAGTGCGTTCCACCCAAAGCTTTTGGACTCGAACGCCATTTCTATCCGACGTTCCATACACGCAGATGTTGGACGCGCCGTCGAGTTTTCCGACGCGCGCCCGGACATCCTCGAGGCAGTCGGAACGGCAGTCGAACACAGCGGTTCGCGTTAGATCCACCATGACCGTCGCGCCGGATTCGACGAGTAACAGCTCGAGGAAGTTGCCCTCTCGGTTCACGAATTGTCCCGCGACGAAGTTCAGGGACGGCCGAGGCTCGGTGCCCGATCCCTCGGTGTGAACTCCTCCGCCGCCGGAACACGACATCAGGACCGTCGCGGCTGCCCCAAGGGCCAGCCACCCGCGTGCTTGCACTGGCGACTTAGACGGGAACGGCACCGTTCGCGCACCTCACTAGGTCGTCAATCAGCTCGCTTGAGCCGGTTAGGCTCATGATAGACTGCGGCCCTTCCCACTGTAGCTGCACGAGTCGGCCCACGTCTCGTGGGGTGAGCGCGGTTTCCAGCCACACCACCGCCGCCGGCGTTCCGTTGTCGAGCGCACAGGCAGACAATCGATGAAACGTGTTTCGCGTTCCGGCCTGCTTGCCGCCACCATTTTTCCCGTCGTTGAAGCCTTGCTGGGTGAATGAGAATCGGACTCCCAGTTCGGACGCGTACCGCGTCGAAATGATCCGGACTTGTACTCCCGCGACTGCGAGCGCCATGACGGAGAGGCGTGAACCGTCGTCGATGAAGCCGGCGGGAATTGCCGTCAGGCGGGTGAGCGGGAATTCAACCTGGTCGGCCCACTGGCGGAGGTCCGCAGCCGGCAAGTCATGAGAAAGTGCTTCCCTCCCAGTGGGAAATTCTGTTTCGCGGCCCGACCGTGCGCGTTTCAGCGGTGAACGGGACGAACTCGGCCCCTTCCGCTGTTCGTGCCGCGTCATCAACCAGGCTCCCGAAGCCCTGCGAGCGCGCGAACTCGACCACGGAGCGACCCTCGGGCGTGTCATCAAGCGCGGAACTCAGTACCGCGGCTTCGACGAGGCGAGCGAGCTCAATCCCTGCGGCAGGGACGAACTCGGCGGCCATCCGGTTGCCGAATGTGACCGTGCCAGTCTTGTCCAGGAGCAGGGTGTCGATGTCCCCGGCTGCCTCGACTGCACGGCCCGACATTGCGAGGACGTTCCGTTGCACCAGGCGGTCCATCCCCGCGATACCTATGGCCGAGAGGAGTCCGCCTATGGTGGTTGGGATAAGCGTCACGAGCAGCGCAACAAGGACGACGACGGAGATTTCACGGCCGGCGTAGATGGCGAACGGCTGAAGAGTGACCGTAACCACGAGGAAAATGAGCGTTAGTCCGGCCAGCAAGATGTTCAGCGCAATCTCGTTGGGGGTCTTCGCCCGCGATGCGCCTTCCACCAGGGAGATCATCCGGTCGAGGAAGGTTTCCCCGGGATTCGCCGTGATCCGGATGCGGAGGGAGTCGCTCACCACCGTCGTCCCCCCGGTCACAGAACTGCGGATGTCGGTTCCCGGTTCCTTGAGCACCGGGGCCGACTCACCGGTGATAGCGGCCTCGTTCACGTATGCGACGCCTTCGATGACGTCGCCGTCGCCGGGGATAAGCTCGCCGGCTTCGACGACGACGATGTCGCCTTTCGAAGCAAGCTCCCGGGCACATCTTCGAACCGGCCATCGGCCCGGACCCTCCGGGCGCTCGACTCGGTTCGAGTCCGGCGCAGACTGGCCGCCTGGGCTTTGCCGCGGCCTTCGGCGATGGCCTCCGCGAAGTTCGCGAACAACACCGTGAACCACAGCCAGAGCACCACCTGGAGTTCGAAGCGGAGCAGGTTGAACCCGTCGCCCTGGAGGAGGTCACGG
Source organism: uncultured Anaerolineaceae bacterium (assembly GCA_964470735.1). Lineage (GTDB taxonomy): Bacteria > Chloroflexota > Dehalococcoidia > Tepidiformales > Tepidiformaceae > Amarobacter. The sequence goes on along the minus strand of CAYYDX010000041.1, from coordinate 13,970 downwards.
AGGTAGAGCACGGTCGTGATCGCCGCTCCAAGCTCGACGAGGAAAATCACGGGATTCCGGACGAGCGTCCTCGGATCGAGCTTGACGAACGACTGGCGCAGAGCCTGGCTGATTACTGGCGCGGTCCACGTCGAAGCCGCGCGGTCGCGTTTCTGGATGATTGGTGCAAGTGCCACGGTAGACTCCTAATAGGTGACGCCATCAACCATGGCGAGGTGCTCAACGATTGGCCCGAGGGCGAGCGCCGGGAAGAACGTCAGCAGCCCAACGATGACGATGACGGCTCCGAGCAGACCCCCGAAGACCATCCCGTCCACCGGGAACGTGCCGGGTCCCGCGTCCACCCGCCTCTTCGGCGCCATGCTGCCCGCGATGACCATCACCGGCACGATGACGAGGAAGCGGCTGACGAGCATGCAAACGCCAATCCCGAGGTTATAGAACGTGCCGTTTGCGCCCAGGCCCGCGAACGCCGACCCGTTGTTCGCCGCTCCCGATGTGAACGCATACAGGATCTCGGTGAAGCCATGCGGCCCGGAGTTATTGAGCGTATCGGTGCCGAAGGCATTCACGGCGCCGACGGCAGTCCAGGTAAGCAGGATGAAAGCGAACGAGAGCACCGCCACCATCACGGCCTTCATCTCTCGCGCCTCGATCTTCTTGCCGAAGTACTCAGGCGTGCGTCCGACCATGAGCCCGGCAATGAACACACTCAGGACGATGTAGAGCGCCATGCCATACATGCCGCTCCCCACACCACCGAAGATAACTTCGCTCGTTTGCATATTGGCGAGGGCGACGAGCCCGCCAATCGGTGTGTAGCTATCGTGCATGCTGTTGACCGCGCCGTTCGAAGCAGACGTCGTCGCCGCCACCCACGTCGCTGAACCTCCGATCCCGAACCGGAGTTCCTTGCCTTCCATGTTGCCCCCGGGCTGGCCGCCGTCGGGAGCCGTGGCGATACCCAGGTCGCGGGAAGCGGTCGTCCCGTACTGCTCGGCGACGTTCAGCGTGACGGCACTGGCGATAAGGAAGGCAGTCATGACACCAAGGACAACCCACCCGTGGCGAGTCGACCCCGACATGCGGCCGTACATGTAGACGGCGCCTGCGGGCAGAGCCAGCAAGGCCACCATCTCCACCAGGTTCGTCCACTCTGTCGGGTTTTCGAACGGGTGGCCGGAGTTCACGTTGAAGAACCCCCCGCCGTTGCTCCCGAGTTGTTTGATCGCTACCTGGGAGGCCGCGGGTCCAACTGCAATCGTCTGCTTCAGGCCTTCGAGCGTGGTCGCCTCGCGGTACGAATCCAGTGTCTGGACAACTCCCTGCGACACGAGGAACACCGCAACCACTGCGGCCAACGGAAGCAGCACATAGAGTGTGCCCCGAGTCAGGTCGACCCAGAAATTCCCCACCGTGGATGCCGAGTGGCGCGAGAGGCCGCGGATCAACGCGACGAGCACGCACATCCCGACGGCGGCTGAGACGAAGTTCTGGAACGTCAGGCCGACGATCTGCGAAAAGTAGCTGGCCGTCGTTTCGCCGCCGTACGACTGCCAGTTTGTGTTCGTAATGAAACTGGCCGCGGTGTTGAACGCGAGGCTCGGCTTCATGCCACCGAACCCCTCGGGATTGAGCGGAAGGCTCCCCTGGGCACGAAGAATCAGGTAGAGGAGCAGGAAGCCGGCGAGGTTGAAGGCGAGGAGGACGACGGTGTACGTCCTCCAATCCTGCTCACGACCCTCGTCGATCCCGCCGAGGCGATAGATCCCGCGCTCCAGCGGCCGCAGGACCGGATGGAGCCAGGTTCGGCGCCCCTCGTAGACCGTCAACATGTACAGTCCGAGCGGTTTCGCGACGGCGACGATGATGGCGACGTATAGCGCGAGAAAAGCAACGTCTTGCGTGGCCATGGACACCACTCCTTACAGGTCCTCGGGGCGAAACAGGCAGTACAGCATGTAGACGCCGGCGAGGATGGCGATTACGAGTGCAACAGCATTCTCAATGTCCACGTCACACCTTCCTCAAGAATTCGAGCGCAAGGAAAAAGAAGACAAATAGTCCGATTCCTACGGAAAGAAAGGCCAGGTCAGGCACCGGAAACTCCCTTCGGTGTTTGGGTTACTTCTCCGAGTAGCCGGAGGAGCGCTTCAACCGGGAACGGCTTCGTGAGCACGCCCGCGGGACGGAACTCTTCCACTCGTGATGGCGCGAGCGGCGACGCGGAAAAGACCACCACGGGCACACGCTCGCGGTCCGCGGGCGAGAGTCGCCGCAGCAACTCCCAACCGGTCAGGTCGGGGAGGTTGATGTCGAGCAGCATCACGTCTGGAATCTCTTCGGTGAGGGCGAGTAGCGCATCCTGAGCCGAAGCAGCGGCCCGGACGATGTGCCCGTGAGCGCGCAACGTGAGCGTGAGGACGGCCGAAATTGGGCCTTCGTCATCCACCAACAGCACCCGCAGGCTCACGACAGATCAACCTTCCGGCAGATGACAAGAAACGGCCCGTTCCTCGCGCCCCGAACCTGGAGCAACGTCCAGCCCAGCGAAACCAACTCGCGAATACCACGGACGCAGCTGCCCGCGGTCGGGTAGTGCTCCTCTCGATACGCCACGCGTTGAACCATGCCAGGGACCTCCCTCCGCACCCGTTGCAGATCGTCGAGCCAGCCGGTACAGCCGTCCGCCTGGATCGTGCAGTCCGGGTAAAAGGAGTCTGGCGTGTCCCCTATTCGGGCGGCGTCAGCCGCCCGGGCGGATTGCGTCCGGAAAGTGTCAGGATTGCGAGGCTATGACGTTCGTGGGTTCGAGCTACCGGGGTAAGGGATCGAAGTCCGCCGGCTGGCATCGTCGTAGCTGTAGCTGACCGTGCGCGAGCCCGGGAAGGTGACGCTGGCGCCAAGGATGCTTGGTAGGCCCGGAGAGATTCGAACTCTCGACCAATGGATTAAAAGTCCACTGCTCTACCGCTGAGCTACAGGCCCGTACCGCCCGCGCCGGGGTACTTACCCACATCCCGGCGCTCCGCCAGCGTACCAGAGTCGGCGGTCTGTTGCGGGAGGTGGTGGAGTGGATCGCCGGCGCTCGTGAAGGTTCGCATTACTATCGCGCTGAACCAGTTGGCGAACAGAACGACTGCCAACGTCGACCAGGCTCGAGTGACCGCCGGTGCTTTGCCGAGTACCCGTTCGCTCCCACGCTTACGTCACGTCAGCATCCCACTTGTATGCCCGGCGGGCGTTGGCAGCGAAGAACAGCGGCGCAACTTCGTCACGCAGGCCGAGGGCGTTGATTTCGTCGCGGGAGCGGCGCCAGTCGATCACGGGGTATTCGGTGCCGAACAGCATCTTCTCCTTGCCGCGGGTGTTGATGAAATGCACGAGTTCGGGCGGCCAGTACTTTGGCGCAACGGATGTGCAGGCCATGAACACGTTGTCCCAGTGGGCGAGCACTGCGAGTGCCTCGGCCGTCCAGGGTTGCCCGCAGTGGGTCATCACGATGCGCAGCTCGGGGAAGTGGTAGGCCACTTCGTCGATATACATGGGATTTTGCACCCATCCTGGCCGGCGCGGGCCCGGCATCCCAACGTTCATGCTGACCGCGAGGTCGAGTTCGATCGCCTTGACGTAGAACGGCCAGTAGACGCGGTCAGTCGGTGGCAGCGAGTACCGGAACGGCGGGATTCGCAGACAGCGCACGCCATAGTTGTCGTGGTACTCCACCAGACGCCGAACCTCGTCCATCCCTTTCGTCGGGTCGACGATCATTGCGGGGAGGATCTTCGACGGGTGTTGACGATGGGCATCCGCGACCCACGCGGCGTGCTTCGGTTCCATAATCGAGACCACCGCGGCGCCAATACCCGCGTTCGAAAGCTCGCGGAGCAAGTCGTCCGGAGTCTCAATTCGAACGCGCTCGCCGATGTCCTTGAACAGGTAGTCGAGTCCGGACGTTTCGCCGGCGTTGAGGAAGCTCGAGTTCACGAGGGCGTCAATCGCGCGAATCATGGCCATCGCGGGCCTCCAAGGGTGTCTGGTCGCGCCACCTTACCCTCTCGGCAGGCCAAGGCCACGGGTGGCGACGACGTTGCGCTGGATTTCCGCTGATCCCTGTCCAATCGTGTGCCGAATGGAATCGACGTAGAGCGCGCCCCATGCCATCCCGGGCGAGTCCTCCGCGTCGTCGGCTGATTCGTCGATGAGCAGGCTCTGGAGGCCGCGCGAACGCACAGCGCTGTCCGTGAGTCGCTGGATGGTTTCGGTCACCATGAGCTTGGCAATAGAAACCTCGTGGTTCGGCATCTCGCCGGCTGCCTGCATCGCGGCCACGCGGTGGGAGAGTTGGCGGGCGACCTCGGCACGAACAGCGACGTCGGCCGTGTCGCGGCGGCCTCGACTCCTGCTTCTCTCGCTGGCCGAACGCGCTTCCGCCTGTGCGCGGTCGATGAGCCGCTTGAGAAACGCGAACCGTGCAATCCCGGAGCGTTCGAAATCCATCGTCGATGCGTTCACGTACCAGCCGCGGTTCAGCTCGCCCACGAGGTTGCCCGCGGGCACGCGCACTCCCTCGAGGAAGACTTCGTTGAAGTGGTGACGTCCCTGCAGGTCGATCAGCGGGCGGACTTCGACGCCCGGTGCATCGAGCGGAACCAGCAGGATCGAGATGCCGCGGTGCTTCGGCGCCTCGGGGTCAGTGCGAACGACCGTCCAGAGGAGGTCGGAATAGTGGGCGCCGCTTGTGAACCGCTTCCGCCCGGTCACCACGAAGTCATCACCTTCGCGCACCGCCCGAGTCGATGCCGATGCGAGGTCGGAACCCGCATCCGGCTCCGAAAGGCCCATCGCCACCGAAAGATGTCCCGAAGCAAAGCGCGGCAGGATGTCGCGCTTCTGCTCTTCCGATCCGAACAGCATGATCGACGGCCCGACCTGCTGGATGGCCCGGCGGTGGTGTTCAATCGGCGCCCCTGCGAGCACCATCTCCTGCATGTAGAGCATCTGCTCGATGAAGCCCTTGCCGCGGCCGCCATACTCCGGTGGCCAGGCGATAGCGAGCATGCCCGCGCGACCGGCCGCCTGGCTGAACTCCGGCGACGAACTGCCGCCGCCACCTGCGCGATGCCGCTCCCAGAACTCCGGCGTCAGTGTGGCGTCGAGGAATTGCCGCACCTCGGCGCGGAACGCCTCTTGCTCGGCGGTGAACTCAAACTGCATCGGCTGGTCCTCGCCGCGCGCATCCGCTGATCGTCAGATTGAGCACGTTCATAGGATGTCGGCCAGCGTGTTCGTGATTTCGCGAACCGCGCCGCGTTCGAAGAGCGCTTCGATGGTTTCGTTCGAAAGCCCACCTTCGGCGAGCACCTCGCGCGAGTGCTTTCCGAGCGGCTCCGGGGGGCGCGCTTCGAACGGTGTCTCCCACATCTTCACGGGCGGCGCCACCACCGAAATGCCGCCCAAGACTTCGTGTTCCACCCGGGCGAGGAAGCCATTAGCCGCCACCTGGTCGTCGAAGAACAGTTCGTCCGAGTGGCGCATCGGCGCAATGGGCAGCCCCCGCCGCTCGAACTCGGCCATCCAGTGCGACGTCGGCCGTGAGCGCAGCGCGGCGACCACCTGGTTGTAGACCTCCTGCTCGTGGGCACGGGCGTCGTCCGGTCTCCAGCCGGGTTCAGTCGTCCAGCGGTCGGTAACGCCGAGTGCTTCGACAACCTTGAGGCGAAGCGTCCGTGCGTTGCAGGCGATCGCGACCGTACCGTCCTGTGTGGCGAAGAACCCGTAGTAGGCGCGCATCACACGGTGCGGCAGGCGCTTCTCCCGCTCCTCGATGACCTCTGGCCAGCTTTTCCCCTCCGCGAAGGCGTGCTTCAGGTAGTCGACGAACTCTTCCCGCCAGCTATCCGTCAGGTCAACATGCGTGAGCTGGTTGTTCTCGAGAGCCATCGCCGTGTGCATCAGGGCGACGTTGAGCCGTTGGCCCACGCCAGTCTTTTCGCGATGGTACAGCGCCGTCGAAACGCCCCACGCCATCAGCATCGCCGTCGCGTAGTCGATCATCGGGTTCAGGAACGGCTCGGGGCCGTCGGCCGAGAAGTGCGCCAGCCCGGTTCGTGCCTGGACGGCGACGTCCATCCCGGCAAGGTGGGCGAGCGGGCCTTCCAGTCCATAGGCTGTGTTCTCGCCATAGATGACGCGGGGGTTCGAGCGGCGCACCGATTCGTAGTCGAGCCCGAGTTTCTCGGCCGAACCGGGTCGGAAGTTCGCGAGCACGATGTCGGCCTGGGCAGCGATAGCCTGCACCGCGCGCAGCGCGTCCCGGTCGTGGAGGTCAACGCAGAGCGAGCGCTTGCCGCGATTCTTGTTGAAGAACTGCCGTCCTTCGAACGGCAGGATCGCGCCGTTGTGGCGCGTCTGGTCGCCATCCAGGTCTTCGACTTTGACGACGTCCGCGCCGCCTTCGGCCAGCATCTGCCCGCAGACTGGCACCGCAATGAATCGTCCGAGTTCGAGCACTTTCAGGCCCGCGAATGGTCCAGCCACTGGTTACCGCCTCCGCCGGTGAGGGTCCATCGCCTCGTTCGTTGCATCGGCGACGAGGTTCAGGCCAACGAGGAACAATGCCAGCACCGCGCCGGGGAACGCAAAGTACGTCCAGCGGTCGAGATGTGCGCGTGCGCCGTTAATCAGGTTGCCGAGTGACGGCTGCGGGGGCTCCGTGCCGAGCCCGAGGTAGCCCAGGCTGGCTTCGATGAGCACCGCGCCCGCCATCGAAAGCGCGGCCTGCACGAGCAGCGGTGGGAGCGCGTTGATGGCAACGTGACGGAACATAATCCGCACCTCGTTGGCGCCCGTCACACGCGCCGCGAGGACGTAGTCCTTGCTGCTTTCGAGTAGCATCTGCGCGCGTGCGAGCCGTGCGAACCGCGGGAATGCGCCGATACCGATCGCCAGTGCCACGTTCTGGATGCCAGCGCCGAGCGCGGCCAGGATCGCGATCGCCAGCAACAGACCCGGGAACGCCAGCATGCTGTCGACGATCCGCATCGCAATGGTGTCGAGCCAGCCGCGGAAGTAGCCGGCGGTAAACCCCGCAACCGTGCCGGCCAGCCCGAAGCCGCCGACAGCGAAAATGCTGACGAGGATCGAAGCGCGCAGCCCGTACAGTGTCCGGCTGAAGATGTCCCGCGAAAACTCGTCGGTGCCGAACCAGAAGTCGGCCGATGGCGCTTCCAAACGGTGGCCGCGCAACTGCTGGATCGGGTCGTATGGCGCGATCAGCGGCGCCGCGAAGCCGAGCACCAAGAGCGTGAGCACGATGACGAGGCCCGTGGCGCCCATCGGATTACGAATCGTCTCGAGCAGTGTCGTGACAAAGAGCGAATCGCGCGTGCGGTCGGTTCGTCTCGCGTCAAGTTCGCCTGGCAACGTTGCAACGGCCATCAGCTGAACCTGATCCGCGGGTCGAGGATGCCGTACATGATGTCGGCCAGCAGGTTGATCATGATGAAGCCGAAGACCAGGAAGAGGAGAGCGCCCTGCACGACCGGGTAGTCCCTCGCCTGGATGGCGCTAACCACGAGGCGGCCCACACCAGGGCGGGAGAAGACGTTTTCGACGACGACCGAGCCGGTGAGCAACGCGGCGAACTGCAGGGCCATCACCGTCACGACCGGGACGAGGCCATTCCGCAGGCCATGGCGGATGACGACTGCCCGGCTCGCCAGACCCTTGGCCCGTGCGGTTCGGATGTAATCCTGGTTCATGACCTGCGCGATGGACGTTCGCACGAACCGGGCGAGGACGGCGGCGCCGGTGAGACCAAGCACGACGGCCGGGAGGACCAGGTACTTGAGCCCCTCGATGGGATCCGTGGTGAGCGCAACGCGTCCGCCAATTGGCAGCAGGTCGAGCCGGAAACTCACGACATAGATGAACACGAGCCCGAGCACGAAGTGCGGGATCGCGATGCCGAACATGGTGAATGCGGAGAGTGCCCAGTCCCAGCCGGAGCGCAGGTGCGTTCCAGCCATCACGCCGAACACCACGCCGAGCGTCAGTTCGAGCGCGAAGGCGATGAGCGTGAGTTCGAGTGTCGGCGCCATTGCCCCGCGCAGCAGTTCCGAGACCGACCGGCTATTCCGGAACGAATCGCCGAGGTCACCGCGCGCGGCGTTGCCGATCCAACTCAGGTACTGCTCCGCGATTGGCCGGTCGAGGCCGAGCCGCTCGCGGATGATCTGCACATCCTCGTCGGTGGCGTCCGGGCCGGCCAGGTTCGTCGCAGGGTCGCCCGGCACGAGTTGCAGGATGCTGAAGACGATGATGCTCGAGAACAGGACGACCGGGATCGCCTGCAGGAGTCGCCTCAAGATGTGGACAGCCATCGATGCTCCCGGTGTGCCGCTCTACGCGTCGATCCAGATTTCGGAGAACGGAGGTGCGTCGCGGGCGCCGTCCGGGTCGGCAATCACCTGCTTGCGCATGGCGAAGAAGGTGTGATTCGGTGCGAGCGGCGCGACCCACGGATCCTCCACCAGGTAGAGCCGGTTCCATTGGTGGAGGAGTTCCTGCCCTGCTGGCGATCGCGGGTCGGACTCCACCAGCTTCGCGAGCAACGCCTTATAAGAGTCCGGCTGGTAGTGCGATGCATTGGGAATGCGCACCGGCTGGGTGAACTCGAAGAACGTCGCGGGGTACATCTGGTCCGAAAACCCGAGCGGAGCAACGAACGCCGCGCCATTCACCTTCCGCGTGCGGAAGCGCTCCAGGTACGAGGAGTACTCGGATACGTTGATCTGCGCATTCACGCCGATCGCCTTCCAGTCGTCCTGGACGTACTGCGCGAGGCCCTCCCGGCCCTGGCCGATGTCCATCGGAACGGCGACGCCTTCGGCCCCGGCCTGCTTGAGCAGCGACTTCGCCTTCTCCGGGTCATACGTCAGCAGCGACTCGTCGCCGGGCAGGTAAGCGGGCGACTCCTTCGGCCACGGAAGCACCTGGGCCGAAATCACACCTTCGCCCCATTCCTTCGCGATGCGGTTGCGGTCGATCGCGTAGGTCAGCGCCTGGCGAACGCGTGTGTCCTTGAGCGCGGGGAAATCCACGATGAGGCCCGAGTACCACGAGCCGCCAACGCCGCCGTCCGTGACCTTCACATCTTTCGTGCCCTTGAGCGCCTTGACCATCGCCGGGGTGACCTGGCTGGCGTGCATCAACTCACCGGACTGCAGGGCGAGAGTTCGCGCCTGCTCGTCGGAGTAGATCTTGCCTTCAATTTTGTCGAGGTACGGCTTGCCCGTGTCCCAGTAGTTCGGGTTGCGTTCGAGCACGTAGCCCTGGTTCGGCGTGAACGAGACGAACTTGAACGGCCCCGACCCGTTGATGACCTTCATCTTCGGTGCTTCCGCGACCGTCTTCTCGTCGACAATCGGGAGAAGCGAGAAGTAGTCCTCCATGTACGGCCGCGGCGCCGAGAACGTGATGTCGAGGGTCAGCGGGTCCGGGGTCTTGATGTCGGTGATGAGCTTGCCGGGATTCTTCAGCTGGCTCGTCGTCGTGTCTGCCCGGAACGTTTCGATGCTGAATCGCACATCGTCGGCGGTCAGCGCGCGCCCGTCGTGGAACGTGAGACCGGAGCGCAATTTGATGCTCACACCCGTGAAGTCCGGCTTCATTTCGAACTTCTCGGCGAGCGCCAGGCGCGGACGGTTATCGACGCCCTGGATGATGAGCGTGTCCCAGATTGCCCAGCGCAGGTAGAAGTTGTTCGGGTTGAACGCGTAGACCAGCGCGTCCGGCGCTGGCTCGCCCGCATCCACGATGAGTGTGCCGCCCTTCTTCGGCGTTTTCACCGAGGAGGTGGCGCTGGCAGACGGTGTGCCAGAGCCGCCGGGGTTGGACGAGTCGTCGTCATCATCGCCACAGCCGGCGAGGGCGAGCCCGGCCAGGCCGAGCCCGGCGCCGGCGGTTCCGCCAAGCAGTTTTCGACGCCCCATGCGCGATTGAAACCGGTTGCTGACAGTGCTCATCGAGAGGCCTCCAGCCGACGTGCGGCAACGTTTCCGCTTTGTACCGGCTCCAATCTCCGCTGTCAATGGTTGTGATTGCCGGAAACGGCAAGATTACCGGTAGTTCACGTTGGGGATGCACGTGCTTATGATTGTGCAAAGGTTCCCGCAACAATACCGAGGATAGCCATGAACCGCTCACCGATTCACACGCCACTCTGCGACCGGCTTGGTGTCACGCACCCGATTTTCGCCTTCAGCCACAGCGTCGACGTGGTTGTCGAGGTCTGCCTGAACGGCGGCGTCGGTGTACTCGGCGCCACGCGCATGTTCCCCGAGGAGATCGCTGCCAACCTCGCCGAAATCCGCAATCGAGTCGGCGGCCGGCCGTTCGGCGTCGACCTGGTCCTGCCGCAGGGCATGCCCGAGCGCAACAACCGCGAAGACATCGAGGCGCAACTCCCGGAAGAGCACCGCGCCTTCGTCGACCACCTCTACGACAAGTACAGCGTGCCGCGCGATGGCCAGTCGGGCCCGCGCTCCAGGTTCGTGCGCTCCGACGAGATGGCCCGCCGCCAGGCCGACGTGGTGCTCGCTTCGGACGCGAACATCTTCGCGATGGGCATCGGCAGTCCGCCCGAGTTCATCTCCGCTGCAAAATCAGCCGGCAAGCTGGTTCTCGCTCTCGTCGGGAATCCGAAGCATGCCCGGCGGGCGCTGGCGCAGGGCGCTGATCTGCTGGTCGCGCAGGGCCACGATTCCGGCGCACACACCGGGCCGATCGGCACCTTCTCCCTCGTCCCCCAGATTGTGAAGCTCGCACCCGATGTACCGGTGCTCGCTGCTGGTGGCGTCGCCACTGGAGACCACATCGTCGCCGCCATGGCGATGGGCGCCGTTGGCGTCTGGGTGGGCACGGCGTGGCTGGTGACGAAAGAAGCGCACACGCCTTCGAAGCTGATGCCCAAGCTTCTCGCAGCGAACTCCGACGACACCGTCATCACGCGAGCCAAAAGCGGCAAGACCAACCGCCAGCTCAAGACTGCCTACACCGAAGAGTGGGCCGCCGCGGACGCGCCGGAGCCGCTGAAGATGCCCTACCAGGACATCCTCGTCGGCGACCTGCTTGGCGCTATCGACCGGTACGAGGTCGAACCGCTGCTCGGAACCGGCCTCGGGCAGGGCATCGCCTGGTTCAAGGAGGAAACAACGGTTGCGGCCGTGATGCGCCGCTTCGTCGATGAGGCGGCCGAAAGTCTCGCTCGGCTCGATGGCTTGCGCGCAACCGCCGCCCGCCACGAAGCTACGGCGCAGACGTGAATCAGCGAGACGACGACCGGCATCCACAGCCACCAGCGCTCCGGCCGGTGCCGACTATCCACGATGTCGCTCGCCAGGCCGGTGTTTCGACGTCGACTGTTTCGCGGTCGCTCTCCGGCGGTTCGCGCGTGAGCGAGGCCACGCGAGAGCGTGTCCGCGCCATCGCCGATGAACTCGGGTTCAGGCCGTCGCGCTCCGCCCAGGCGCTGCGGTCGTCACGCACGCGCACCATCGGCCTGCTCGCGCCGAACCTCGAGAACCCCATCGCTTACGATCACCTCCGCGCGACCATTCGCGCTGCCTACGAACTCGGCTACGCAGTCCTCGTCGGCGACGGCCAGGAAACCCCCGAAATCCAGGACGCCGAACTCGCGCGCATGTGCGACTATCGCGTCGACGGCATCATCATCGGCCGCGGAATCCTGCCGATCACACCGTCCGTCCGCGATGTCCTGCGTTCGGCCACGCCGATCGAGCCCGACTTCGCTCGCGGCGGAGCGGCGCTGGAGATCGGCGCGCGCGTTAACCCCTACCGCGACACCACATCCGACACCGTCGGCGCAATCACCGCCTACCGCCACCTGGTCCGGCTGGGCCACCGCCGGTTCGCCATGGTGCTGTTCGAACACGCGGCGACTCGCACCGGCCGGGAGCGCCACCGCCTGCTCGACGAGGTGGTCGCAGCCGAGGGCGTCCGCGGTTCGAACGTCCAGACTGTGCTCATTCGCGAACCCGAGGAGTGCCTCGCCGTCATGCAGCGCCTGATGGCGCCCAGGGGTGCGCCGACCGCCATCGTCAGCGGCAACGGTCGGCTCACGCCGTATGTGCTCGAAGGCCTCCACACGGCAGGCATCGTGATCCCGCGCGACGCGTCCTTTGTTTCCTTTGGCGATTCACAGTGGCACCGGGCCTACACACCGCCCATCTCGGTCATCCGCGAGGACTACGTCGCCGTCGCGCGGCGCATGGTCGAACGGCTCGTCGCCCGCATTGAAGGCACGACGGTCGAGCCCGACGCGCAACGGTCGTCGGAGTTCGTCATGCGCGCGTCGATGGCCGAAGCGCCGCTCGAACGGCGGCCCGCCGCCATCGCCCCTGCGGCAGCCAGCACGTGACCCCCGGCCGCCCGGCGTTTTCGAGCCTGACTATCGCAGCCGAAATGCCGGAGACTGCGCTCCATACCTTCACCACGTTGCTGGGCGTCGATCCGGCCCCGGTCGAGGGAGCGGCCGAGTTCCGCATCGGCGCGGTGCGTCTGCGCCTCGAGACTGCTCGTGCAAACGCCACCGGCCTCGTGCGCGCCGGATTCGTCTCACAGGGCGCGGAATCCCCCGTCCAAACGCTGAGCGGGCTCGAAGTCGCGTTCGAGCGCGCCCACGCACCGGCTTCGCTGCCGAACACGTCCGCGGTCCGATTCGACCACGTGGCGATCGCTGTCGTGAATCTCGATGCGGCCTGCGAGAGGTGGAGTCGTGTTCTCGGCGGCCCGCCGGATGAGCGCGCAGTCCACCCGCTCGGCAGCTTCGAAATGGCGCGCTTTCTGCTCGGAGATCATATGGTCGAACTCGTCTCGCCGCTGCCGGGTATCCCATCGCCCGCACTGCGACGCCTCGAATCACACGGCGATGGTCCGATCGCCATGGCTCTCGTGGCGCCCGACCCTCCGGCTGCTGCGGATCGCCTCGAGTCTGCCGGCGCGCGGGTTGTACGCCAGCCGCCGCACATTTTCGTGCACCCGCGCGAGACCGGTGGCGTACTCGTCCAACTGACGCCGCGGCTCGAACACTGACGCCGGGCTACACGCGTGAGGTTCCCTTGCCGGGCTGCCCGGCATGCCAGCTGAATCCCTGCCTGAAGTACGCCTCTGGGTCGGAGAGAGACCGCAGGCCGCGCATCGTCGCTTTCACACCGCGAACGCCACTGGTCTCGTACGAGGCGATGGACGCTGCCAGTTCCCGCGCGCGGTCCAGTACGTCATCGTCCGGGACGACCGCGGTCGCAATCCCCAGTCGAAGCAGTTCCGGCCCGGTCACCTTGTCGCCGGTCAGCGCCATCCGCGCCGCGACCGCTTCGCCGTGGCGGAGCAGCAGCCACGCAAGGTTCATCGCGGGCGACGTATTCTGGCGAATCTCTCCGACCTGCAGGTAGGCGGTCTCACCCGCGATCAGCAGGTCGCAGCAACTGGCAATTGGCCCGCCGCCGTTGATGGCGAAGCGTTCGAGCGCGCCGACGATCGGCACGGGGCAGCGGTAGAACTTCACCTGGAGCTCGATCCAGAGCGGCCGAAACCGCGGCAACCACTCGGGCGGCGGGTCGGCGCCGAACTCCGTGAGGTCCACGCCCGCGCAGAGTGCCCCACCGGCGCCATGCAAGAGGACGACGCGGATGTCCTCGCGAGCCGCTGCGGCGTCCATCGCCGCGTGAAGCCCCTCGAGCACCGGCCCGGTCAGCGCGTTCCGCCGGTGTGGTCGGTTGAGCATAACGTCAGCAACGCCGTCCTGGACGCTGAACACGACTTCATCGGGCATGGCGAATCCCCTTTTGCCGCGGAGCATATAGAGCACTCGCAGGGCAGGTATGCGCAATCGTTTGCGCCGCCGAAGTCTGATGAAGGATGCCGCCCCACGCCACGTTCCGACGCTC
>CAYYDX010000040.1:0-27304 GCA_964470735.1 uncultured Anaerolineaceae bacterium | reverse complement strand
ACGACATCAAGGACCAGGTCACGGTCATCGACGGCGACGTCCAGGACCGCGAGGCGATCCGCGCCGCGCTCGAAGGCGTCTCGCACGTGATCCACACGGCCGCGGCACTGCCCATCCAGGTTTCCAAGAAGAAGATCTACGCCTCGAACGTCCGCGGCGCCCGCTACGTCCTCCACGAAGCGATGAACGCGGGCGCGAAGCGCGTGGTGTTCATCTCGAGCACCGCCGTCTACGGAGTGCCCAAGGTGCACCCCATCGACGAAGAGTCGCCGATGATCCCGCTCGGGCACTACGGCGCGTCGAAGGTCGAAGCCGAGAAGATCTGCCACCAGTACCAGGCGCGCGGCCTCGAGGTGAACATCATTCGCCCGAAGACCTTCCTCGGGACCGGCCGCCTCGGCGTGTTCGAAATCCTCTTCGAGTGGATCGCCGAGGGCCGCCGCATCCCGCTCCTCGGCAACGGCACGAACCACTACCAGCTGCTCGAAGTTACCGACCTCGTCGACGGCATCGTCAAAGCGGCCACCGTGGAAGGTGTGACGAACGAGACGATGAACATCGGCGCCGACCGCTACGACACGCTGAACGAGGACATGCAGGCGCTGTTCGACCACGCCGGGTCGGGTTCGAAGCTGTGGCGCCTGCCGGCGCGTCCGGGCGAGTGGTCGCTGCGGGCGCTCGAGCTGGCGCACCTCTCACCCCTCGCAGCCTGGCATTACGGCACCATGTGGCGCGATTCGTACGTCGAAGTGGACAAGGCAAAGCGGCTGCTCGGCTGGCAGCCCCGGTACTCCAACGCCGAAGCGCTCATCCGCGCCTGGGACTGGTACGTGGAGAACAAGGGCCGCTACGACACCGGCGTTACCCACCGCGTGGCCTGGCAGAAGGGCGCGCTCGCCATCATGCGCCGCATCGCCTGAGTCCGAACCGCGAACGGCAGGGAGCGGGTGCGTGGCATGCGGAACATGCACGCCAGCACCCTCACCGTCACGCTATGCCTCGGGCGTGAACCGCACCGGCAGGTGCTTGATCCCGTTGATGAAGTTCGAGCGCAGCCGCTCCGCGGGGCCATCGATCTCGATGTCCGGGAAACGCCGGAACAACTCCTGGAACATCACCTTCAGTTCCTTGCGCGCGAACCCGGCGCCGAGGCAGAAGTGCTCGCCGATGCCGAACGCGAGGTGCTCATTCGGCGTGCGTGTGATGTCGAAGCGGTACGGGTCGTCGAAGATCTCCTCGTCGCGGTTGGCCGAGAGATACCACATCAGCACCCGCTCGCCCGCCTTGATCCGCTGCCCGCCCACTTCCGTGTCTTCGACCACGTAGCGGGACATGTGGTGCAGCGGCGACGTCCAGCGGCAGATCTCTTCGACCGCTGATTCGATCAGGCTCATGTCGTTGAGCAGCTTCGCCTTCTCTTCGGGGTGTTCGCAGAGCACCTTGAGGCCGCCGGAAATCGCGTTCCGGGTGGTTTCATTCCCCGCGAGGATGAGGAGGAAGCAGAACGCCAGAATGTCCTGCTGCGTCAGCTTCTCACCCTCGACTTCCGATTCGAGCAGGATGGACACGAGGTCGCCCTCGCGCGGATTCGTGCGCCGATCCTCGAGGATCTCCGCGAAGTACTGGATCATCCGCATCCGCCCGAGCATCGCGGTCTGGCGGGCAGCCTCGGGAGAACCGCGCTCCGCCTCGGAGACGGCCGTCTGGTATTCGGGGTCGCTCGAACCGAGCACGCTGTTCGTCAGTTCGAACATCAGCGGCCAGTCCTTCTTCTCAACGCCCATCATCCCGCAGATGACGGCGAGCGGGAGCTGCGCGGCGACGTCGGTGACGAAATCGCAGGAACCTTTCTTGGCCACCTCATCGAGGATCTCGTTGGTGATCTGGCGAATCTGGCCTTCCATCGCGTTGACTGCGCGCGGCGTGAAGCCCTTGTTCACCAGCCGGCGCATCTTCACGTGGCGCGGCGGGTCCATCGTGATGATGGAGACGTTGCCCTGCTGGTTGGCCGCCTGCACCTGCGGCGCGGTCGCCGGGTCGGCGAGGAGCTGTTCGATGAACTCCGGGCGCAGGCCGGGGCCGGCGATCCCGCGGCTCGAAACGAAGATCTCCGGGTGGCGCGACACCTGCAGGATGTCGTTGTACTTCGTTATCGACCAGAACCCGTTGTTCCGCTCGTTGCCTTCGTTCCAGTGGACGGGACTCTCACGGCGCAGGATGCGCAGCAGGTCGTGCGCTTCCTCCCGTTCGAAAATGCCAAGGTTGTTCAGGTTGATGTCTTTGAGGGTTGCGGCAGCGGACAATCAGAACTCCGTATGGGTGTCATGGGGTAGAAGCGCTACGATACCGTAGCGTAGCGGAGCCTGTCGAGAGGGATCTTTTGGTAAGCTCTTTTCCCGTGGCCCCCGAAGAAACCACCGTCGACCCTCGCGTCGTGCGCTCTCGCGCGGCCATTCTCCAGGCCACCGCCGCACTCCTTGTCGAGCAGGGTTCGGCCGGCGTGACGATCGAAGGTATCGCCGAGCGCTCCCGCGTCGCCAAGACCACCATCTACCGCCACTGGAAGAGCCGCTCGCAGCTCGTCTTCGACGCATTCGAAAGCCTCCTCCAGCCTGTCGGGACTCAGCAGTTTGGCCCGGGGCTGCGAACGCAACTGCTCGGCATCCTCGGCCAGCTAAGCCGGGGCCTCACGCAGTCGAGTTGGGCGCCGGCCGTCTCCGCCCTGATCGAAGCGGGCGACCGCGACCCCGAACTGCGGGAACTCGTGCGCGAGTTCCTGGTCGTCCGCATGGCCCACGCACGTGAGGCGCTGCGGGCAGCAGTCGCGCGTGGGGAACTTCGCCCGGACCTCGATGTCGACGTCGCCGTCGGCGTGCTGGCCGGGCCGGTCTTCTACCGCCGCCTCGTGAGCCGTGAGCCGTTGAGTGACACGGTCGTCGCCGAAGTCGTCGACCAGTTCCTCCGCGCGGGAGCGCCCACGGCCTGATGCGCGCGGCTTGCCGTCTGACCGCGTAGCATCCGCGCTCAATGGCACGAGAATCTTTGCCTCCAATGGGCTACCAACTCCTCATCGGTCTCGATATCTACGAACGCGGGGACGGCATCAGCCGCTCGCGTATCACCATCGGCCCGGACCATATGAATCCGCACGGCGTCGTTCATGGCGGCGTCCTCTACGCGATGGCCGACACCGGCATGGGCGCGGCGCTCTATTCGAAGCTCAACGAGGACGAATCCTGCGCCACCATCGAAGTGAAGATGGTCTACATGGCCACCGTCCGCGAAGGCACGGTTGAGTGCGAAACCCGTGTCCTCAGCAAGGGCCGCCGCGTCGCCGCGCTCGAATCCGAGGTGCGCCTCGGCGAGCGTCTCGTGGCCAAGGCGCTCGGAACGTTCGCCATCTTCGAAGCCTGACCTGCGAACCATCACGGCCGGCCCGTGAAGACGGCGGCCGCCGAACTTTGTAACGTTGATCCTCATGACAACTTCTCAATCATCGCCCCAGGCGATCAACGACGATTGGGTGCGGCAGGTCAACGTGCGCCCCACCGACTACGACAACTTCCGCGGCGACGTGGACCAGCAGGAAGGGCGGCTCTTCGGTGGCCTCGTCCTCGCCCAGTCGCTGGTGGCTGCCGGGCGCACGGCCAGCTTCGGGACGATCCACTCGATGCACGCCTACTTCCTTCGCGCCGGCCAGGCGAAGGAGCCAATCGACTATTCGGTCGAGCGCATCCGCGAGGGCCGCAACTTCCTCACTCGCCGCGTGACCGCCCGCCAGGGTGGCCACACCATCTTCGAGACATCGGTCAGCTTCGTCGCCACCGAAGACGGCATTTCCTACCAGGCGCCCATGCCCACGGCGCCCGAACCGGAACAGTGCGAAGAGTGGTGGAAAGCCATCGCCATGCCGCGCATGAACGTGCGCGACAACCCGATGGCCGAGCGGATGAACCGCCGCTGGAACAACCCCATCGACCTTCGCTCAGCCAGCCAGCCGACAAAAGAGAATGACGGCACGAGCCGCCTCCCCGAGCGCGTGGTCTGGGCGCGAATGACCGGCACACTCCCGGAAGACCCGATCCTCCACGCCGCCGCCCTCGTGTACCTCAGCGACAGCGGGCTTATCGCCACCGTCGCCCACCACTTCGGCATCTGGATGCCCGGCGGCGCCTCCGCCAGCCTCGACCACGCCATGTGGTTCCACCGTCCGCCACGCTTCGACGACTGGATTCTCTACGCGAGCGAGAGCCCGGCCGCCCATTCCGCGCGCGCCGTCATCTTCGCCGGCATGTACAACCGCCAGGGCGAACGTATCGCCAGCGTGGCCCAGGAAGGTCTCTTCCGGAAGCCCTCGTAAGGCGCCTCCAGTCCCGGCATACGAAGAAGCCCGCCGCGAAATTCGCGGCGGGCTTTCTTGTGCCACTCTGGGGCCGAACCTGGCGTTAGTTCACCGGGAAGGGCGGCTCGAACAACTTCTCGTCGACCCTGCTCGAGATCTCCGTCGCGGTCATCTTCACCGACCCGGAGACCTCCATGTAGGTCATGATGCTGTCCTTTTCGGCGATGCAGAACGTGGTGACATCCGAAGTCGTCTTATCTTTCGCTTCGAAGCACCGCGACGACTGGCCTGCGATGGTCCGTTTGCCAGCATCCTTCACATCAGCGTTCTTTTTCGCCTCATTGAGTGCCTTCTTGATGTCGATGCCGCGGCCGTTCAGACCATCATCGACTCCAGCCGATTTGTGGCACTGGCCGCCGACGCCGAAATCGGTGCAGGTGATGGTGTCCTTACCATCGACGATGATGGTGAAGCTGCTCTTCATGTCACCCACCGAGAAGGTAAGCTTCGTCGCGTACTTCGGTGGCTTGCTGGCGATAATGGCCGAGCCCTTCTGCATACCACCGGTATCGCCGCCACGGAATTCGAAGTCGTAGCTGGCCTGGTAGGTCTTGGCCTCGCCCTCGGTGGCGAGTCTATCGAAAATCGAGCCCGCGTCTTCGGTTGTCGGGTTCGCCGCGGGCTTGGTCGCGTCACCCGATGGCTTGGTTGCGTCTCCGCTGGCCTTCGTCGGTTCCGACGATGTCTTGGTGGCGTCCGAGTTTGCGGGCTGGGTCGCCTCGTCCTTGCTTCCATTGTCCCCTGAGTCGTCGTCGTCGCCGCCGCAGGCGCCGAAGATCAGCGCCCCCGCCAGCGTCAGGGCCAGCAGACTCTTCCAATTCACCACACGTTCCTCCAGGCGCCGCTGCGCCAGTTCAATCGTCGGCCACCACGGCCCACCGCTCTATCACCAGAGTGTCAATTCAGCGAAGACAGTTCGACAATCAGTGAACCACCCAACACTTCGGCTAATTCGCACCGTCCGCTATCGTGGTCGTGGCGCTTCCGCCACACGGGGGCAAGTCAACGTGACACAACCGGCAACGAGCATCCTCGCCTCCGTCGGCGGCGCGGAAGGGGTCGACACCATCGTCGAGGCCTTCTACCGCCGCATCGAAGCCGACCAGCAGATGCGCGCCATCTACCCTCACGACCTCGAGCCGGGTAAGGAGAAGCTCAAGCTCTTCCTCGTGCAGTGGCTCGGTGGGCCGCCGAAATACACCGAGCGCTACGGCCACCCGCGGCTCCGCATGCGCCACTTTCCCTTCGTCATCGGTGACCTCCACGCGGGGCGCTGGCTCCGCTACATGCGCGAAGCCTGGACCGAGCACGGCGTCCCCCATGACGTGCAATCCGTCGTCTTCGAGCGACTCGGCCCGCTTGCACGCCACATGGTGAACGACAAGGACGACGTGCCGCGCACACCGCTCGGAGACGTGCGCCTGAGTTAAGCCGCCGTTGTTGGCCGCCGCCGCATCCGTAGAATCAGCAACCATGACAGAACCAGTACTCGCCGGCGTGCGCGTCCTCGAACTCGGGGGCAGCCTGCCGGTCGCATTTGCCGCACGCTGGCTCGCGGGCTTCGGCGCCGATGTCGTCCGGGTGGACCCCGACACCGAGACGCTCACCCCCGACGAGCAGGTCTACCTCCTCGCCGGGAAACGCCGCGTCAGCGCCTCGTTCGCGGTTGAGTCGCTCGCACTTGCCGCCGACATCGTCATCGAGGGCGACCAGCTCGGCTCATTCCTGCGGCGCGTCAACCCGACCCAGTTGCGCCGCCAGAAACCCTCGCTCGTGGTGGTTTCGATCACGCCCTACGGCCAGGATGGCCCGTACGCCGCGAACCAGGCCACGAACGTCACGTCGTTCGCCACCGGTGGCATTATGTCGCTCACCGGGATGCCGCAGCGTGAGCCGCTCGTCACCGGCGGCAGCCAGGCGCTCTACCTCGGTGGTATCAACGGCTTCGGCGCGGCTGTGACGGCCTACCTCGGCTCCCTCGTCCACGGCGAAGGCGACTGGGTCGACATCTCGATCCAGGAGTGCCAGGCCGGAATGCTCGAACTGTACGGGCCCGGCGGCGCGGTTAGCGGCGTCCCCACCATGCGCGCCGGCAACCATGTGCGCGCGCAGTGGGCAATCTACCCCTGCGCCGATGGCTTCGCCGGCGTCTGCGCACTCGAACGCCAGACACCCGCCTTCTTCCGCCTCCTCGATGACCCGGAACTCACGGACGAGCGCTTCCGCGACCCACTCCAGCGCCCGCTCCACGACGACGAACTGCAGGCGAAGCTCTACGCCTGGTTCGCCGAGCACACCCGCGAGGAGATCCTCCACCTCGGCGCGGAACACAAGGTGCCGTTCGGCGCCGTTCTCACGCCGAACGACCTGCTGGCCAATGCCAGCCTCGCCGAACGCGGCTACTTCGACCATGTCGAGACGCCGGGCGGCGTGGCCACGATCCCGGGGCGGCCGTTCCTCGGGCTGCCATGGACTGCCGGCGAACTCCACCCGGCTGGCGCCGACACCGCCGAAGTCATGGCCGAATGGCTGGAGGACCTCTCATGAAGCGCCTCCCACTCGACGGCATCCGCGTCGCTGACCTGACGATGATGTGGGCCGGCCCCTACGCCACCCGCCTCCTCGCCGAGATGGGCGCCGAGGTCATCAAGATCGAATCTCCCACCGCCTGGGACAACATTCGTACGCTCATTCCCCAGCCCGGCGTCGAAGAGCCCTGGAACTCGTCGTTCTACTTCAACGATTACAACCGCGACAAGAAGTCGCTCACGCTCGACCTCGCGCAGGAGCAGGGCAGGGCAACCTTCCTCAAGCTCGTGGCGAAGTGCGATGTGGTCATCGAGAACTATCGCGCGGAAGTGCTCGGCAACCTCGGTCTCGGATACGAGGTTCTTCGCCAGGCCAAACCCGACATCATCCTCGTGAGCATGGCCGGGTACGGCAAAACCGGCCCCGAGCGCGACCAGGTCGGCTTCGGGCCGATCATCGAGCAGATGAGCGGGCTCACTTCGATGACCGGCTACGGCGACGATGGCGTGCCCACGAAGACCGGCCTCTCCTACGGTGACCCCGTCGCGGGGAAGGCGGCTGCCTCGGCGGTGGCACTCGCGCTCATCAAACGCCGGAAGACAGGCGAAAGCACGTTCATCGACCTCGGCCAGCGCGAGGTCCTCTCGACCTTCATCGGCGAGGCGTTTGTCGCCGCCTCGCTCCGTGGCGAGACACCCGCTCACCGCGGCAATCGCGACAGCCGCTACTTCGCCCAGGGCGTGTACCGGTGCGCGGGCGAGGAGCAGTGGCTCGCGATCACGATGCGCACACTCGGCGAGTGGCGCAGCGTTGCCAAAGTGCTCGACCTGGCCGAAGAACTGACCGGCGTGCCAAAGGACGCCCGCCTCGACGAGGTCGACCGCCGGATCGCCGCGGCGCTGGCCACCCTTCCGCCGCAGGAAGCGATGGAGCGTTTGGCGAAAGCCGGGGTCCCCGCCGGGCGCGTTCTCAATACGGTCGACATCCACGACGACCCGCACCTCAACGCGCGCGGGTTCTGGGTCGAACTGCCCCACCCGCGGATGGCGCCCTGGAAGCAGCCTCGCAGCGCGTGGCAGTTCCGCGAGGCCGCGCCAGAGGTGAGGCGCCACGCACCGCTCTTCGGCGAGCACAACCGCGAGATCCTGTCCGGACTGCTCGGGCTGAGCGACACGGAAATCGACGCACTCGAGCGAGCCGGCGTCATCGCCGACGCGCCGGTGAACCCTGGCGTGGGGTAGGCGCCCTCAGCCCAGCAGAATCTCCAGCACCCGCGCCGTATCCGAGAGGTCGGGCAGTGCGAACTCCGCTCCCGAGTCGAGCAACTGTTCCGCCGTGTACCGCCCGGTGCCGACGCCGAAGCCCTTCGCGCCCGCGCCGTGGGCCGCCTCGATATCGAGCGGCGTGTCGCCGAGGACGATGACGTCCGCATCCGCGGGATCGATGCCGCGCAGGGCCGCCAGCTCTGCGATGCCGGCGCGCACCAGTTCGGCCCTCACAATGTAGTCGTCGCCGAATCCACCGCCCTCGAACCGCTCCCACAGTCCGAAGTACCCGAGCTTGTGGGCTGCGCCACGACGCAGATTGCCCGTGGCCAGGCCGACAATCGCACGTTCCCCTTCGAGCGCGTCCAGCAACCCGCGCACCCCCGGGAGAACCTCGCCACCCTTCCGGGCGATCGACGCCGGGAACTCATCGAGGTAGGCCTCGGCGAAGCGCCCGTAGTTGGCGATGAGCGCGTCACCGCCGAACCCATGGCGTTCGAGCACTTCGAAGAAGATCCCCCGGTCGGTGCGCCCATCGAAGAGGATGCCCTCGGTGGCCCGCTCCACGCCGAACTCCCGGGCGAAGGCGAGCTCCATAGCCCCCCGGCCTGCCCCCTGCGTCTTGATCATCGTCATATCGATATCGAACAGGAGGATGCGCGGCACTCCCGGAGTCTACCTGCCCGTTTGCCCACGTGCCGCTCGCGACACACGATCCGGCCAATGAGCATCGAACTTTCCTCCAGCGGCGCGCGTGCCGTTCTCGAACCCTCGGCCGGCGGGCGGCTCCACCAGTTGTTCATCGACCTCGACGGTGTCGAGACGCCGCTTCTCTGGTCGCCCGGCGACATCGCCGAGTACGCGGCCGCGCCGCTCTACGGCGGTTCGTACCCGATGGCGCCATGGCCGAACCGCATTCGCGATGGCGTCTTCCACTGGAACGGCCGCGAGTACCGGTTGGCTCGTGGCGACGAACACTCCCTCCACGGCCTCGTGTTCACCCGGCCGTGGGAGGTCGTCGCCCGCGTCGGCCGGGTGGTCGAAATGACCTGCGCGTTCGGCCCCGGCTGGCCGTGGGAGGGCCGCGCCTGGCAGCGGTTCGAACTCGGCCCGAACTTCCTCGCGATGAAGCTCGAGGTGCGCGCCGCCCGCGAGCCGTTCCCGGCCGGCGCCGGGTGGCACCCCTGGTTCCGGCGCACCCTGGGTCCGGGCGGCGACCCCGAGGCCGTGCGTGTCACCGTTCCCGCGGCGCACCGCTACGTGCTCGCCGACCAACTCCCCACCGGCGAGCGCGTTCCACCGGAAGGTGAGTACGCACTCGATGGCGGCTCGCTCGCGGGTCGCCGCATCGACGCCTGCTACACTGGCCTCACTGCTCCCACCACCGTGATCGAATGGCCCAACCTCCGCCTGGAGATGACCGTGGATTGCGCGTTCCCCCACGTGCAGGTGTACACGCCCGCCGAAGCCTTCTGCGTCGAACCCCAGACCTGCGTCCCCGACGCGTTCAACCTCGCCGATGTCAGCGGCGGCGCGGGTGTCGCCGCCCCCGGCCGTGCGGTCAGCCTCGCCTCGCGCTGGACCTGGGCCCGGACATGACCGGTTGGTTCGACGACCTCGAGCGGCTCATCGACGCAACCTTCGGCGGCTGCGTGGTCCGCCCGCTGGTCATGACACTCATCTGCGCAACCAGTCGCTGATCGAACCACCTCAAGGACGGCGAAACGTCCCATTCGCCCCAAAATCCTTCGCGCCCTCCGTGTCCTCCGCGCCCTTCGTGTTGAGAAATCTCCGTTGATCCCTCCGTTCCGTCGTCATGGAAACCCCTTCCGAATCGCGTTCGCGTTTTCTATACTGCGTTGAGCCTGATTTCAGGCCCAGGGATGCCGCAATGACCGAACAGCAAACGAAGGCTGAGCTTCCGCTCGGGATGAAGCTCTCGCCCATGAACCCTGATTACCAGAAGAACCCCTACACCCTGCTCGACGAAGTGCGCGAAGAAGCCCGCATCCTGCGCGATGACTTCCTCGGCCGCTACGTCGTTGGCCGCTTCGAAGACGTCCAGCACATCCTGAACGACCGCGACCTCGCGGTGGACCCGCGCAAGGCCGCCGATGGTACGTTCAACCAGATGTTCCGCCAGCGCCGCGAGGACGGTGAGCGCGAAGGCGAGCCTTCGATGCTCTTCCTCGACCCGCCCGACCATACCCGCCTCCGTTCGCTCGTGTCGAAGGCGTTCACCCCACGGTCGATCGAAAAGATGCGCGGCCGCATCGAAGAGATCGCCAACGAATTGCTCGACAAGGTCGAAGGCCAGCCATCGTTCGACCTCATGACGGCCTTCTGCCAGCCCTACCCGACTGTCGTCATCGCCGAAATGCTCGGCGTCGACCCCAGGGACCAGGCCAACTTCAAGCGCTGGACCGATGACGGCGTCGCCGCCGCGTTCGACCCCTTCGCCAGCGAGGAAAAAAAGAAGAAGGCCGAACTCGCCTTCAACCAGCTCCGCGCCTACCTCGAGACCACCGTCGCTGAACGGCGCGCGAACCCGAAGGACGACCTCATCACTGCACTCATCCAGGCGGAGGACGAAGGCAGCTTCTTCAACGACAAGGAAGTCGTCTCGATGATCTCGTTGCTCCTCGCTGCGGGGAACGTCACCACCACGGACCTTCTCGGCAACGGGATGAAAAACCTGCTGAGCAACCCGGACCAGGTGCAACTCCTGCGCGATGACCCTTCGCTCCTCGTGAACACAGTCGAGGAGATGCTTCGCTACGAGGGGCCGGTGACCTTCTCCGGCCGGATCACGGTCGATGAGCGCGAAATCGCGGGCTGCCCGATGCACGCCGGCCAGTCGATTACCGTGTCGCTCGGCGCGGCCAACTACGACCCGCGCCTCCACAAGGACCCCCACAAGTTCGACATCACGCGCGAGGACATCGACCACGTCGCCTTCGGCGGTGGCCGGCGCTACTGCCTCGGGGCGCCCCTCGCCCGGCTCGAAGCGCAAATCGGCGTGAAAACGCTCCTGAACCGCTTCCCGAACCTCCGCCTGCCCGCACAGGAACTCCAGTGGAAGACGGTTCCGGGCTTCCGTGGACTCGAGACGCTGACCGTCGAGGTGTAAGAGGGCGGCGCTCCAAATCGCAATCACCGAGGAAGGGGCCAGTTGGCCCCTTCCCTGGTTCTCCGCAACGGGAGGATTTTCGCTCCCGCGGTCGTTTTCTCCGAGTGCCACGAGTCCAGTAGACTCCGCCCATCTTTATGGCGGGATGTTCATGACCCATGAACAAGCCGGTACCGCGGCCGCGGCGGAACGGACCGGTACAGGCATCTTCTACGGCTACTACCTGATCGGCGCCGCAATGGTGGCGCAATTCATCTCCGTTGGCAGCCAGAACTACATCATCGGCGCGTTCTTCAAGCCGATGACCAACGACCTCGGCTGGACACGCTCCGAGTTCACGCTCGGCCGCACCGTCGCCCAGTTCGTGATGGCCTTCACCGGGTTCTTCATCGGCGGACATGTCGACAGGCACGGTGGCCGCCGCCTGATGCTCATCGGCATCGCCACCCTCTCCTCCGCGCTCTGGGCCCTGAGCTACGTCCAGGAACTCTGGCAGTGGATCGTCCTCAACGGGATTATCCTGACCGCCGGCGCGGCCCTCATCGGCAACCTCGTCGTCAACGTCACGCTTTCGAAGTGGTTCGTCGAAAAGCGCGGACAGGCGGTCAGCTTCGCCTCCATGGGCGTCTCCATGGCCGGCGTTGTCCTGCCCCCCGCGATGACCGCCATCATCGACGACTACGGCTGGCGCGATGGCTGGCGGGCGATGGCCGTCTTCGCCGCGTTGATGATGATTCCCACGGCGCTGATGATGCGCCGCGCGCCCGAGGACTACGGCCTGAACCCCGATGGCCGCAGCCACGCGGAGGTCGCCGGCGGCATGGGCGAACGCGCACGCGCCGAGTTCGCCATGTCGATGACCCGCCGCGAGGCGCTCCGCACCGCCACCTTCTACATGCTCGTTCTCGGCTTCGGGCTGTTCGGCATCACCATCGGCGTTATGCTCCTCCAGACCATCCCGTTCATGACGGACGCCGGCTACTCGCGGAACACCGCCGCCTTCATGATCGTGCTCTCGTCGATCCCCGCGCTGGCTTCGAAACCAGCCTGGGGCTACGCGATGGACCACTGGGACCCGAAGAAGCTCGCCTCTGCCGGCGCACTCCTTACCGGGATGTCGCTCGTCATCATCACGCTCTCCGTGAACGCCACAGCCGACTGGGGCGTGTACTGCGGCTTCGTCCTCCTCGGCCTCGGGTGGGGCGGGATGATCCCGCTCCAGGAGGTCATCTGGGCCTCCTACTTCGGCCGGCGATACCTTGGCGCGGTGCGAAGCGCGGGCCTGCCATTCGCGCTCGTGCTGGGCGCCGGATCACCCCTCCTCGTGTCGATCTACTTCGACCACGTGGGCAACTACAACGGGGCGATCCTCACGGTCGCCGCGCTGAACATCACCGCCGCTGCGATGCTCCTCTTCATCCCGAAGCCCGGTCAGCGTAAGGCCGCGGTCGCGTCCGTCACCTGAGCGTGCTCGAGCAGATAACGCACCTGTCCGCTGTTCCGAAGCCGGTAGACGCGCGCCCGCGGGCGGTCCTCGACGAGTGACGCTGCAAGCGCCGAGCGCGTGCGCCGCCACCCGACTACACCCCAGAGGAGCAGCGACCTTCGGTTGAAGAAAGTCAGCCGAACCGAATCCCGGCCGCCACCCCAGTCCTTCCTCCGGGAGAACGACCGCCGGATCGTCCGCCGCGCGAGCCGCGGGTAGACGGTGCGAAACGGGAGGTCGAGCCAGATTGCCGTGTCCGCGAGCGGCAGCACGAGGTCGCGCGCCGCGGCGTAGTTGCCATCGATCACCCAGCCGTCCGCATGCGCAGCCAGGAAGCCCAGAACCCCGGCCCGCGCTGCTTCGACGTCAATCTCCTGCCAGGAAGGACCCGGGTGGAAGACATCGTCGAGTTCGAGCACCGGCAGCCCCAGCCTCGAGCCAAGCGCGCGTGCGAGCGTGGACTTCCCGGCGCCGGACGGTCCGTAGATGGCAACATGACGGCCAATCGGAGCATTCGGGGCATTCGGGGACACGCGCGTCATCCTACCCGGTCGGATCACACCCGTCTTGTCTCAATATCCGCATGTACGTACAATTTTCTCATGACCCCGCTCGAGTTCTCCGCCGCAGCCTTCTCGATCTCCCTTGTAGCGGGCCTGCTCGGCTCACTCCTCGGCCTCGGCGGCGGGATCATCGTCATCCCGGCCCTCACCCTCCTCCTCGGCGTCGATATCCGCTTCGCAATAGGCGCCTCGATCGTCTCGGTCATCGCCACCTCAAGCGGCGCCGCGGCCGCCTACGTTCGTCAGCGGATGACCAACCTCCGGGTGGCGATGTTCCTCGAACTCGCCACAACTACCGGCGCGATTAGCGGCGCTTACCTCGCCGGGTTGTTCAGCGTCCGCTGGCTCTACCTCATCTTCGCCGTCGTCATGGGCTATTCAGCGCTGATGATGTTCCGCAAACGCCACTCCGCCGAAGCCTCGGAGGAGAGCACGAGCCGCCTCGCCGACCGCCTCCAACTCCACGAGACCTACTACGACGAAGCCCTCCACGACGACGTCGCCTACAAGGTGGCTCGGCCGCAGGTCGGCCTCGGCCTCATGTACATCGCGGGGCTGGTCAGCGGTCTCCTCGGAATCGGCTCGGGCGCGCTCAAAGTGCCCGCAATGGACCTCGCCATGCGCCTGCCGATCAAGGTCTCGACAGCGACCAGCAACTTCATGATCGGTGTCACCGCGGCCGCAAGCGCCGGCGTCTACTTCGCCCGCGGCGATATCAATCCGTTTATCGCCGCGCCAGTCGCCGCCGGTGTCCTCGGCGGTTCGACGGCCGGCGCACGAGTGCTCGGCAGGATCGACAGCTCGCGTGTCCGCGTCGTCTTCGTCATCGTCCTGCTCTGGGTCTCGACCGAAATGCTGCTGAAGGGGTTGTGATGGACACCAGCGTCTCGCCAGCCACCAACGACCTCACGCACGAACAGATGGAGCGCGTGCGCCAGACAGAGTTGCTCATCAGCAACCTGCTGCGCGGCGGCGTCATCCTCAGCGTCATCCTCGTCGTCATCGGCGCCGCCGTGACGTTCGTGCACCATCCCGGCTACCTCTCGAGCGCCGACGCACTGAACAGCCTGATCGACGGCAAGAACGGCTATCCCACGTCCATCAGCGGCGTCATCCGCGGCCTGGCTTCGTTCGAAGGCCGCGCTATCGTGATGCTCGGCCTGCTCACGCTCATCGCGACCCCGGTCATGCGCGTCGCCGTCTCCATCCTCGCGTTCGTCCACCTTCGCGACCGCGCGTTTGTCGCCATCACCAGCGCGGTGCTCATCCTCTTGCTCCTGGCGCTCGCGCTGGGTAAAGCTGGTGGCTAACCGTGCTCGACCGACGCAGCCCCCTCCCGCTCTGGGCCCAACTCGAAGATGACCTGCGCGCGCGCATCGCGCGCAACGAGTTCGCCGAACGCTTCCCCACCGACGAGGAGATGGTTCGCGACTACGGCGTGAGCCGCCAGACGGTCCGCGAAGCTGTCCGCCGCCTCGAACAAGCCGGGGTGGTGGTTCGCGAGCGCGGCCGCGGCAGTTTCCTGCGACGCACGCCCGATGTCGAGCAGCCAGTGCAGGCGCTCTACAGCCTCGCCCATTCGATCGCAGGCCAGGGCCTCGCCGAACGATCCTCGGTGCTCAGCTTCGAACAGGCGCACGACGCCGTGGCCGCGGTTGCCCTGGGACTCGAACCTTCGGCCCCGCTGACCTTCATCGAGCGCCTTCGCTTTGCCGCCGAAGAGCCACTCGCCCTGGACCGCTCGTGGTTGCCGGCCGCCATCGGCGCGAAACTCACCCGCGACGACCTCGAGCACGGCTCGATCTACGAGGCGATCACGCGGCGAGCCGGCCTCACCGTCACCGGCGGGCGTGAACGCATCCGCGCGACGACGAGCGACCAGCGCACGCGCCAACTGCTCGGCCTGCCCCGCGGCGAGGCGATTCTGCTCATCGAGCGGCTTGCACTCGCGGACGCCGGGGCCGTGGAGTGGCGCATCAGTGCGCTGCGCGGAGACCGCTTCAGCTTCACCACCGAGTGGCGCTGAACCGCGCTACTTGAGCCAGCGGTCACCCCAGCCTTCGTCGGGCTGCTCATCGGCGAACGCCCACGGCTCGCCGTACCGCCCATCGAACGCGACCGCCTTCACCGGCTTGCGGTTCAACGGCCCCTGCCGATCGGTTGGATAGCCGATTGGCAGCAAGCAGTAGAGCTGGTTTGATTCCGGGATGCCCAGCATCTCGTAGAGTTGCTCGCGCATCGGCAGATTGAAGATCGAGCTTCCGAGGCCCATCGCGCGCGCCGCCAACTGGAAGTTCTGCACCGCCGGAAAGGTGCTCCCGCCCGGTGTCGAATGACGGCCCTTGAGACCAGTCACCGCGATGATCACCGGCACCTTGTCGAGCCCGAGCGCGAGGTCGCGCACGCTGAGCAAGGAGAGTCGCTGGTTTCGCGGCAGCCGCCGGATGTCGTCCTCGCTGCCGAACCTCGCGGAGTAGCGCGTCCATCCTTCGACCGCCCACTCGCGCAACTGCGACTTGATGGCGGCATCGCGAATGATGATCCAGCGCCAGTCCTGGGTGTTCTGCCCCGAGGACGCGCGGATCGCTGCGTCGAGACACTGGAAGAGCACCGCATCGGGCACCGGGTCCGGCTTGAACCGCCGCAGCGCGCGCGTGGTGTAGATCGTTCGAAATAGCCCCGGTTCTTCACTCATGGCGAGCATTCTAGCGGGCCGGTCGCCGACGGGTGCGTAACTCAGCGGCTACTTCACGCTCAACACGAGGATCGTGCTCGAACCGCCCGGCGCGTAGCACTTGACCTTCTGGTCGCCGGCTTCTTTCGGCGCCGTGTAGTTGATCGACCGCGTCTTGCCCGACGGGATCAGCAGCTCTTCGAGTTTCGTCCCATCGATGCCTTCGACCTCCTGGTCGCGCTTGCCGTCATTCTTCACTTCGAACTTCACCTTCTCGCCTGGCGCGAGTTCGATGGTCGCTGGCGAGCAGGCATCGTCGGTCTGCGTAATCTGGATGACCCGGCGATCCCCGGAGTCGCTGCCACCACAGGCGGCGGCAAAGAGCGAGGCGGCGGCGAGCGCGCCGAAGAGCATGGCGAATCGAGGCATGGCGGCTATCCTTCGGTGGCGAGGGTGGTGGACTCCGGGCCGGCCACGACCTGCTTCGGCGGCAGCGGCTTCTTCCCCATCGGCAGGAACAGGAACGCCGAGAGCGCCGCGATGAGGTACGACCAGTACAGGCCGATCTGGAGCATCGACGGGGCGGAGTCGTAGCCCACGAGCGTGCTCAAGAACTTCCCGAGATCCGACGTGATCGAAATGAACGACTCCGTGTCCCACGGGCGGCTGCCGAGGTTGGTGATGATCGCTGCCTCGTACAGCTTGACCACGGAGGTCGCGAGCATTCCGGCGGCGATGAAGATGATCACGATGCCGGACACCTGGAAGAACGTCTTCATCGGGAACCAGTGCGACCCGGCATAGATGCCCACGCCGATGACCGCCGCAACCGCGAACCCGAGCACTCCACCGAGGATGTAGGCGAACCCCCCGCTGCTGCTCGAGCCGGCGAACAGGAAGAGCACCGTCTCGAGACCCTCACGGCCGACCGAGGTAGCTGCGAGCAGAACAAGCGCCGTGACCGACCCCTTGCCCAGCGCCGCATCGACCTGTGCGCGCAGCCCGGAGCTGATGCTGCTCGACTGCTTCTTCATCCACAGCGCCATACCGGTCAGTACGATGACGGCGAAGATCATCGCGAACCCTTCGAAGCCCTCGACGATTCGCTTGTCCATCTCGTGGGAGGCGATTTCGAGCCCTACGCCGATGGCGATGCAGATGGCAGCCGCGACCGCGACGCCCATCCAGATGGCCTTGAAGTGCTGTTTCTGGCCGATCGTGCGGAGGTAACCGAGGAGGATGGCGACGATGAGCGCCATCTCCACGCCCTCACGCAAGCAAACAAGGAACGAGAATCCCACGGGAAGTGTCCTGGCTGGAGTCGAATGTTAGGGTCGGCTAATTTCCGACGGCAGTCAAGGCAACTTCATGCCATTCCAGCAACCTTAACGTTCGACAGGGTAGACGCGATTTCAGCGCGCCGGGCGCGGATTCGCCAGTCCGAACGGGCCACCGAAATGGCCCGAACGGCCACAATCACGAGCCAGGGACGAAGAACGCCCGTTACGATAGCGCCATGATGTACATCCTCTTCTACGACTACGGCGAAAATGCGGCGGAGCGCCGCGCGCCGTATCGAGCCGAACACCTCGGGCGCCTGAACACCGCGCACGCCAACGGCGACCTCCTGCTCGCCGGCGCCTACACCGACCCGCTCGACGGCGCAGCCATCGTTTTTCGCACGCGCGAATCCGCCGAAGCCTTCGTGAAGGTCGACCCCTATGTGTCGTCGGGACTGGTCACCGGCTGGCGCGTACGCGAGTGGAACGTGGTGGTCGGCGGCGACTGACCGGATTGGCGTGGGTGCTCAGCCGCCGGTTTCGCCCTTCCTCGGGCGGCGCCAGCGGCTGCCCTCCGCGCCATCGCTCCCGGACCGCCGGACCCGCGCCCGGCTCGGCTGCACGCGCATCGGCTCGCCCTCCGCCTTGGGATAGTGCGGCGGATACGGCGCATCTCCCAGGCCCTCCGCTTCGTGCTTCGTGATCAGGTCGAGCAATGGCTCCAGCGAGTGCGCCTTCGAATCGATGTCCGCGCCCGGGTCGCCGATCTCCGCGAACCGTCGCGGCACGGTCTCGATCGTGAAGTCCGCCAGTTCGACGGCCGGCACTTCGTCCCATTCGAGCGGGCAACTGACCTGCGCGTTGGGCGTGGGCCGCACCGAATAGGCCGAGGCCACCGTCCGGTCGCGTGCGTTCTGGTTGTAGTCGATGAACACGCCGTGGCGCTCCTCTTTCCACCACGCGGTGGTCGCCAGCGCCGGCACTCGCCGTTCGAGTTCCCGGCCGAAGGCGAGCGCACAGCGGCGCACCTCGGTGAACGTCCAGCGCGGCTCGATGCGGATGTTGATGTGGATGCCACGGCTCCCCGAAGTCTTCGGATATCCGCGGTAGCCCAGTTCTTCGAGTAGTTCCCGGCAGTGCATCGCCAGTGTGCGCACGTCGTGGAACGTGGCCTCCGGTGTCGGGTCGAGGTCGATCCGCCACTCGTCCGGGTGGTCGACATCGTTCGCCCGCACGTGCCACGGGTTCAGGTCGAGGCAGCCGAGGTTGATCACCCAGATCAGGTCAGCCAGGTCGTCGACCACGCAGAGGTCGGCGGAGCGGCCACTGGGGAACTTCACGTGCGCCGTCTCAATACCGGGAGGGAAGTTCGCGGGCGCACGTTTCTGGAAGAACGGCGCTTCTTCGGCGCCGTTGACGAACCGCTTGAGCACCATCGGCCGGTCGCGCACGCCCACGAGGGCGCCTTCCCCGACCGCAACGAAGTAGTTCACGATGTCAAGCTTGGTGTAGCCCGCCTTCGGGAAGAACAGCTTGCCGGGGTTCGTGATCGTCACCTCACGCCCGGCGAGCTCCAGCGTGACCGATTCTTGCGGCATGAGGGAAAGTATAGCGGCTGCGAAGGGCCACCCCGCACGCGGAAATGGCCCTCACAGCGCTCACCGGGAACGGGTTAGATCAGGCGACACCCACAGGGTACGTCGTGTTCATCTTCGCAGTGTTGTCGAAGTACTCCTGGAACGTCTGGTTAAAGCGGTAGAAGGCGTCCCGGCGGTGGTAGTCCTTCCCCTGCGCGAACTCTACTTCACTGCGAAGGTCCAGCGAGTTCAGCGTGTAATCGTGCGTCGCCCGGCCGTTCACCTTGATGTCGTCGAGCATCGCCTTCCATGCATCGGGCGACTGGACGAGAGTGAAGTCGAGTTCGTCGGCGCGGGCGGCGTTGATCTCCTTCACGCCCGTCACCTCGAACGCTTCGAAGTCGATTTCGAAGTAGCGGTCGCCAACCTGGACACCCATCTCGGAGTCACATGTGCCGAGGCGCTTGAAGCTGTCGGACTTGTTCAGCAGGTCCGCTGCGGCCTGGAACCATTCGATAGAAGGAAAATCGGGCATAGGGGCATACCTCCCGGGTAGTGCTCGCGGCAGTGCGGCGCAGTCTACCGCACGGTCGAATGATTGTCAGTCTGGATATCCTTACTGGCAGCCGGTGGGCTTCGCAATCGAAATGGTCGTTGCATGGCCCGCGAAGTCCGTCGCCGTGATCCGGAAGTCACTCCCACCGTTCGCGCTTACGCCGCCGCCCGTCCACGCGCTGCCGCCACCACTCGATAGTGGAATGGAGACAGCGCCCCCGTTTGCCGCCGTCCAGCGAACCACCACCGAGGCCACGGCGATGTCGTCGCTCGCGTAGACCGTCCACGAACTCGTCGGCGCCGTCCCCGCGCAACTCCCGGTGTAGCGAATAATCTCCGGTGCTTCGCCGCCACGCGTGGTCTGCACGGTGACGATGAAGCTCTTCGTCGGGCCGGTCACGGTAATGGCGCCGCTGTACGTGCCCTCACCGGATGGCACGAGCGAGGCGCTGACATTCACCGCAACGGTCGCCGAACCCGATGCAGCCAGCATCCCGTCTCCCGGGCTCGCCGACAGCCACGCCGTCCCATCGGTCGCGACCGACCAGCCGGCCGCGCAACTGGCAGGGTTGAAGATGATGAACGAACTCGCTCCCCCGGGAGCGACGTTGAGGAAGGTGGTGTTCGAATAGAGCACCGGCGCGCACGGCGTAGCCGTTGCCGTTGCCGTCGGCGACGGAGTCGGGGTTGGCGTGTTCGTCGGCGTGCGTGTGGGCGTGGCCGTGTTCGTGGCTTTGGCAGTCGGAGACGGCGTGAACGTGGGTGTCCCGGGGCCGGGAGTGGGCACGGGTGTGTTCGTGTTCGCCACGGTCGGCGTCTGTGTTGGCGACCCGTCCGCCGGGGTCTTCGAACCCGTTGCCGTAGCGCTGGCCGTACCGTTCGCGGGCGGTGTTGGGGTTCGTGTCGGCACACCCGCGACGGCGCTCGCGCCACCATTCGGCGGGGGAGTCTCCTCGCGCGACGCCTTCCCAACCCCACCATCGCCGGTCAGCGAAACCGGGCTGGCCGGGACAAGCAACGCCAACAGCAGGAGCACCAGGGCCGAACCGAGCGCTGCCCCCGCCTTGAGGAACCGTCCCGAGCCACGGAACAGACCGCCACCACCGCCGCCCGCCGCCCCTGCAGCGCCACCGGCGCCCCCCGAATTGCCACCGCCACCGCCTGCTGACCCGCCACCTGGCGCAGATGGCCCGGGCCACTGTTGAAGCAGGCCCTCCAGCATGTGTGCTTTGGCGCCAGCCGGTGCGCCGATCGCGCCGAGTGCCGCGAAAGCCGCCAGCGGCGCCAGCTTCTTCTTCCGCTCCTGGCAGCCAGGGCACTGCGCCACGTGCCGCTCCACCAGCTTCCGGACTTCAGGCGACATCCCGTCGATGTCGCTCTTGCGCAGGACCGTATCGAGGTCACCGCAGTACTGACGCCCGTCTTTGAACATGATGAAGGCTCCGATCGCTTCTTCGACGGCCTTCTTCAGACGGTTCAGCATCACGTAGCCGTTGTTCTTCGTGACACCGAGGACGTCCGCGATCTCGCCGCTGTCGAGCCCCTGGCGCAGGTGCAGGTCGAGCAGCGAGAGTTGCCTGGGGTCGAGCCCCGCCGCCGCCTGCCACACCAGCGAAGCGACAGCGTTGGCCTGCGCCGCTTCCTCCGGGTCGGCGAATCGGTCAGTGTCGACAACGTCGAAGCTAACCTCTTCGCCGTCCTCACCTTCGAAAGCGAGGGGGCGCGTGCGGTTGCTTTTCTCGATCCGGTTGAGCGCGGTATTGCGGGCGATGGTGAAGACCCAGCTCTTGAAGCTGGCGCCCTTCTGCAGCCCGCCGAGCGCGTTCATCGCCTTCAGGAACGTATCCTGGGTGATGTCCGCAGCCTCGTCGCGATTGCGCGTCATACGCGCGACGAAGTCGTACACCGGGTCGAAGTAGCGGGAATACAGCGCCGCGAAGGCGTCTCTCTCGCCTCCCTGCGCAAGTTCGATCAGCCTCGAATCCGGAAGCTGGTCCATGTCACCCCTCTACCGCCACGGCGGCGCCGAATCGGGAAACCCCGGGCAGGCCTGTGAGTCCGTCGAGCCACAGGCTTCGGG
This sequence comes from uncultured Anaerolineaceae bacterium, assembly GCA_964470735.1. Classification (GTDB taxonomy): domain Bacteria; phylum Chloroflexota; class Dehalococcoidia; order Tepidiformales; family Tepidiformaceae; genus Amarobacter. Next base: position 5,763 of record CAYYDX010000040.1, on the reverse strand, counting down.
TATCAGACCGCCCGGGCGGAGGGATCTTACACGGGACGTCCGGAGCACTCGCATCCGGCGCTACGGCGCGGTCGAGTTCCCCCGCTCGCGCCACCAGCCGGCCGCGAAGCCGGCGCCGTAGGCGGCGTGCATCGTCGCCATCGCGGCGAAGGTGAGCACCGGGTTTGCGCCATTCTTCGATGCGGCGCGGCTCGCCATCACCATGCCACCCGCGAGGTAGACCGCGGCAAGCACCTTCAGCAACAGGCGCGCACGCTTCGAAATCCGCCCGAGCAGCCAGAGTCCCGGCCCGCCGAACACCATCGCGGTCGGCGCGAAATGGCGCGGCTGAAGCGGCCGGCCGCGCTGGAAGAGCGTGCCCTTGGCCGCGCCGTACTCCCAGTACTGCTTCGCCAGCGCCTTGAAGGTGCGCCGCGGGTAGTAGCTGCTGCGAATCGCCGGGGTCAGCCAGATCCGCCCCCCGGCGTCGATCAGCCGCTGGTTGTAGCTGTCTTCGTCCGCCCCGTCGACCGTCTCGTCGAACTGGCCAACCACCTCCCACACCTTCCGGTGGTAGCAGCCAAACGGCACCGTATCGACCTCGCCCTCGTCCTCGGCGTAGCGGAATTTCGCGTTACCGACGCCGAACGGCGACGACATCGCAGCCGCGATGGCGAGACCCGTCGTGCCCTGCCCGATCGTCTCGATCGGTCCGCCGGCGCAGGCCGCGCCCGTGCGCTGCAGCGCCGCAACCGACTCGCTCACGAAGTCGCTGCGAACCTGGCTGTGCGCCCCGATGATGATCCAGCAGTCGCCGCGCGATGCCGCCATCCCTTCGTTCAGGCCCGCAACCGTGATCTTCCGTGGGTTGTCGACCAGTTCGAGGCGTGCGAACGGTGAGACGTAGTCGCGCACCAGTTCGCGCGTGCGGTCGGTGCTGCCACCGTCGGAGACGAGCACTTCGATGCCGTCGGGGCCGTAGTCCTGCGCCGCCAGCGAATCGAGCAGCGCGACGATGTAGTCCTCTTCGTTCAAGCACGGGATAACGATCGAGACGAGCGGGCGCTGCGGAAGTTCGAGCGGCGCGTCGTCGAGGCGGCCGGTGGCGGCGGGTGTTGTCATCCGGTCACCGTACCAGCGGCCGCTATCCGGTCAACGGATAGATCGCAGCGCAAGCTGTTCGACACGCTCGGCCATGTCGGCCGCGTTGTGGTTGCGCTCCACCCACGCTCGCCCCGCGCTACCGATGCGCTCGCACTCCGCCGGGTCATCGAGCAGCCGCTCGACTGCCCCCGCAATCTCGGCGCCGGTATGCGCGACCACGAACGGCGGCGGTTCGGCGTAGGCGTCGTTGTAGGTGAACCAGGCGATGACGGGGCGGCCACAGGCCATCGCCTCCAGTTCGACCATGCCGACCGCGCCCTGGTACACCTGCCCGATGATCACCCGGTGGCGTGCCATCAGCGCCGGGAGCTTCGCGCGAGGCTGGTGCATCAGCAGGAGGACGTTGGCGAGCGCCTCGGCGCCGGCTGTGCCCGAACCGTTCGCGATGGCGGTGATGCGCGCTCCCGTGAGCTCGGCTCCGAGTTGGCGGCAGGCGTCGAGGATGTTCTCCACGCCCTTGTTCTCAGCGAGCGCGCAGGCGACGAAGACGTCCTCAGCGTCGCCCGGCAACGGTAGCGGACGGAACGCCTCGATATCGATGGGGTTGGGCAGGAACTCCGCGTCGGGCCGAATCTGGAGGAGTGGTTCGCGAAGGTCCGGTGTCGAATAGTAGACGTGCCGCGCTCGCTTGATCGCCACCCGGATGACCGGCGCCCAGACCCGCCGAGCAACATCGCGCACGTCGTCGCCGTGGCAGTGGAGCACATAGGGCACACCGGCCATCAGGGCCACGATGCCGAGGTAGGCGTAGTGGATGTGCACGGCGTCGTACTTCCCGCGCCGCAACTTCCACGCGAGCCTCGCCCAGTCGGCGAAGCGGACTGGCGCGACCGCAAGTTTCCACAGCGGCGAAAGCCCCGCGCCGTACAGCCGCGGATAGAGCAGGTCGACTTCGTGCCCGCGTTTGCGCAGCGCAACCGCGAGCTCGCTCGCGACCGAGGCGATGTCGTTGACCTGGACGAAGCGCATCAGGCAGCCGGCGCCCGGGGGATGTCGCCGCCCTCGACGATGGCCGTCGCCACCGCTTCGACCCGGTCGACCACGCGTTCGAGTCCGTGGTGGCGTTCGACCCACGCGCGGCCTTCGGCGCCGAGCGAGGCGCGCAGTTCCGGGGCGTCGTGGAGCGTACTCACCGCAGCGGCAATCTCGATAGCGTCGACCGCGGCCACGTAGGGAGGCGTCTCGCTGTACGCACCGAGTTCGTTGAACCAGGTCACGACAGGCCGCGCACAGGCCATCGCCTCAAGTTCGGCCATCCCTGCGCTGCCGAGGCGGACCTGCCCGATGACGACCCCATGCTGGTTGATCAGCGCCGGCAGCTTCCAGCGCGGCTGGTGGGCGACGACCGTGACGTTCGGCAACGCCTGGAACGCTGGCGTGTACGACCCTCCGCCGATCGCGGTGATGCGGATATCAGGGCGCGTCTCGGCGAGTATCTGGCAGGCCTTGAGCAGCCGCCCCGCGCCCTTCACCTCGGTGAGACCGCAGCAGATAAGGACGCCCGGGCGATCCTTCGCTTCGGTCAGCGGACGGAACTCGGTGGAATCGATGGGGTTCGGCAGGAACTCGCCGTCCGGGCGCGTCTCGGTCACGTAAGGCTCGAGGTCCGGTGTCGAGTAGAAGACGTGGCGCGCGCCGCGGAGGGCGTTGCGAATCAGCGGCCGGGTGACCGCCGTGCTGCCACGCAGGTCGGTGCCATGACAGTGGAGGATGTACGGAAAGCCGCCCAGTGCGCCCACGTTGCCGAGGTACGCGTAGTGGATATGGACAAGGTCGTACCCCCCGGCCCGGATGCGCCGGATGAGATCGACCCAGTCGAGCGCCCGTATGGGCGCAGTCACCGGTTTGACCTGCGGATGCAGGTTCGCGCCAACAAGCCGGGGATGGAACAACTCGACCTGGTGGCCGCGCGCGCGCAACCCCGCCCCAATTTCGGACGCGACGGATGCGATGTCGTTGATCTCTGCGATGCGCATGTGTGTGACGGCTAAGCGTCGTTACGGGGACGCACGGGGCTCAGCCACTCGACAGTGTAGATGGCGATGAGACCGAACACGATGGTCACCACGATCCCGACCGCCACCCGGCCGATCAGCGAGCCCGCGAGGCCGCCACTGAAGCTGTACGAGGTATCGACGTAGCTGAGCGCGCTCTTCGAGGCCACCTGCGCGTTCGCGAGGCGCACGAACGATTCGTCCTTCACCTGCCGCAGGCCGCGTGTGTTGTCGAGAAGCGCGAGTGTCGGGCCGTCGAGTTGCGCTTCGGCGATGGTCGTGCCGGACTTCTGCAGCGTTGTCAGCGCGGCGGTCAGCGACGTCTTCTTCAGAGCGAGCGCCGCCTGTGCGTCCGCGGCCGCGACCGGTTCGCCGAGGATCGACGCGGCGACGCCCGCGAGGGCGCCCGGCGAAGCGCTGCCCGCTGCGGCGAGCGCACCGTCGATCTCCGCGATCTGCGCCTGCAGCTTCGTCTGCTCCGCGAACGTGGTCGAACCCGGCGTCGTGTTCCCGCGCGTATCGAGCAGCGCGTCGAGGTTCACGGACGGCGGAGCGGCAGCCTTCAGCTTCGCATAGGCGTCCTGGTAGGCCTTCTCGGTGTCATTCGCGACTTTGACGCGATTCTCCACGAACCGGGCGCGGTAGAGTCCTGTCTCACTTGTGTACTCGGTGGTGAAGACATCGACGAACGCCTGGCGGTACTTCTCCGCCTTTACCTTGTCCGGGTCGGTTATCGAAACCGTGAGGATGCCGCGCGAAATGCCATCGGCCACGCTGATCGGGCTCAGACTGATCGCGAAACGGCCGAAGTCGAAGTCCTGATCGCCAATCGCGTCCTTCACCTTCTGGCGGAAGCGCGGGTCGTTCGTCATCTCCTGCGCTTCGAAAATGCGCAAGCCGCGGTCGCCACCGATGACGAGGTCGTGAACCGTGGTGTCGAGGGTCATCGTCGCCACGGCGTTCGAATCGCCCGTCGCCCGCCCAACGAAGAGGGCGGCAAGAATGCCAAGAACAGCGAAGGGGATGAAGAGCCACGCCCGCCGTCTGACCAGGTTCAGGTCGCGTTCCAGTCCACTGGTTCCGGGCGGCATCGGGCCGTATCGTAGGGGCGTGGCGAGTGTGGATCAATGATTGTGAAAGGCGTCACGAGGGCCGCTCGTGCTTGAGTACGAGATTATCGTCTTCCTCCAGCTCGTCCTCCTCGCGGCCGTCATCGTCCTCCGCGAACCGAAACTGCTGGTCCCCTGCGTTGTCCTCGGACTTCCTTTCGAATACGTCGCCACCCAGACTCTCGGCTCGCTCGGCGAGAGCGGAACCGGTGGCATCATCCGAACCCTCCTCAACCCCGGCAAGGCAGCGATGCTCGCGACCATCGCCATCGCCATCATTCGCGCCCGCCACAATCCGCGGAACCTCTTCCCCGACTCCGAGATCATGCTCCCGCTCGCCGTGCTCACGCTCGTCGTTTTCCTCGGCGTCGCATGGTCCGACACGATGCGGCCGACCAACGGCGTGCTCATCATGCCGATGTACGTCGCCTTCGTCTTCGCCGCGCCATCACTCATCGAGAACCGCAACGACCTCGAGCGAATCGTCGCGGCCTTCCTGATCGCCGCCGCGGTGCTCTCGCTCGTGGCCATCGCGCAGCGCGTGCTCGGCGTGTTCCAGTGGCGTTCCATCCTCGTCCAATCCGACGACTACAGCTATCGTTCGAACGCCTTCTTCGCCGACCCCAACAACCTCGCCCGCTTCCTCGCGATCTCGATGGCGCTGGCCGCCGGGTTGATCATGGTGACCGGGCCACGCCGGATGACCGTCTACCTCGCGGCGCCGATGATGGCAATCTCGGCCGTCGGTATCGTGACGACGGCGTCGCGGTCAGGCTGGCTCGGCATGCTCCTGGCCTCGTTCCTCGTCGTCATGATGTCGCCCATCCAGCGCTATACGAAGCTCCGCCTCACCGCGGTCGCATTCGGCGGTTTGTTCGCGCTGCTGGTGCTGCTCTTCATGCAGGGTGGCGCCAACGCCGAGCGCGTGAAGTCGCTCACCTCCGGCATCCAGCTCATCGGCCAGCGCGAGTTCCTCATCAAGGGCGGCTGGGAGATGTGGAAGGACAACCCGCTCTTTGGCGTTGGCTCCGGCAACTACCAGCACACGCTCATCATCAGCTACCTCTGGACGCTGCCCTGGTGGGCAAAGACCACGCTGTCGCACACCTCCTTCATCAGCATCCTCGCCGAACTGGGCATCGTCGGCGTTGGCATGCTCACGCTCTTCGCCATCAGGGTCATCGTCGCCTGCCGCACCGCCTACCGCCTCTACGACGACCGCTACTCGCGGCTCCTCGCGGCCTGGTGCGCCGCCGCGCTTGTCGAAATCCTCTTTCAGTCGCAGTCGGAAGGCCGCCTGCTCGAAGAGCCCTTCCTCTACCTGGTCTTCGCCATCCTCATCGCGGTCGAACTCGGCGCAGGCACGCGCGGCCCTGACCCCGTGGTCGAACCGGTCCTGCGCGACGCCGCCGGCCGGGCGCTCGAACGCGAACCAACCCCCGTCCGCCGCGGCGAGGCGCGCACACCAGCGGCCGTCTCAGCGGTAGCCCGCGCCGAATCGCCCTGACGCGACGCCC
>CAYYDX010000039.1:0-28199 GCA_964470735.1 uncultured Anaerolineaceae bacterium | reverse complement strand
TTCAAGCTCAAGCAGGTCAACCCGGACTACCAGACCGACTACCTCCCGAAGTATTACTTCGCGAAGGGAGACTTCACCGGTATCGCCGTCGGCGCCAGTACCGCCTACCCCGAGGTCGACCAGTTCCTCTTCTCGTACTACCACTCGAAAGGCGCCCGTCAGAAATCGTCGTACCAGGGAACGGTCATCGACGAAAAGTCGGATGCGATGATCGAAGCGCAGCGCAAGGAGCTCGATACCGCCAAGCGCGCCCAGATGATCAAGGACTGGCAGAAGTACGCCGCCACCAAAATGATCCTCATCCCGTACCCCGGCCAGTCTCCCGCGTTCTCGCTGTTCTGGCCGTGGATCGGCAACGCCGGCGTGTTCCGCGCCTGGGATGCCGAGTCTGGACGCGACACCACGGAGACGAAGCTCTGGTTCGATAAGAGCAAGTACACCGGCTAACTTCGGCGGAGGCAGAGAGATGGGACGGTACGTCACCCAACGGCTCCTCCTCGCGGGGCTCACCCTGGTGCTTGTGTCCGTGATTGTGTTCACCCTCCTGCGGGTGCTCGTGCCGCTCGTCTATGGCGATGCCGTGGACATCATCGCGGCCGAGTACGGAGGCACCGACCCTGCGCTGGTCCAGGACCTCAAGGACGACTACGGCCTGAGTGACGCGCTGGTGCCCCAGTACCTGCGCTGGGTGGGTTCCATCCTCCGCGGCGACCTCGGCGAATCGCTGTTCAACGGGCGGCCCGTGTCCCAGGAGATCCGCGACCGCCTCCCGGTGTCGGTCGAACTCGGGCTCGTTGGGCTGATTTCGAGCGTCGTCCTGTCGGTGCCGCTGGGGATCGCCGCCGCGGTCGCCCAGAATCGGTGGCCCGACTACTTCCTCCGAACGTCGGCGATCCTGATCGACTCCATCCCGGGCTTCTGGCTGGCGATCATGATCATCACCTTCGGGTCGGTGTGGTTTAACTGGGCGCCACCGCTGCGGTTCGAATACCTGCACGATGACCCGGTTACCCATCTGAAGATCATGGCGCTGCCGGCGCTGCTCATCGGCCTGACGCCAAGCGGTGCTCTGATCCGGCTGGTCCGAACGCAGATGCTGGAGGTCATGCGCCAGGACTACATCCGTACCGCCCACGCGAAAGGACTCTCGAGCCGCGCCGTGGTCATCTCGCACGCGGTGCGGAACGCCATCCTGCCAGTCGTGACGGTGATCGGCCTCAGCCTGCCGGGGCTCATCGCCGGGACCGCCATCTTCGAATCTATTTTTTCGCTGCCGGGGATGGGCCAGTACCTCGTCTCCTCGGTCGGAAACCTGGATTACCCGGTCATCATGGCGACCGTCTTCATCTTCTCGGTGCTAATCGTGCTGTCGAACCTCGCCGTCGACATTTCGTACACGATCATCGACCCGCGGATACGGCTCTAGCCATGGCAGCCGCACGCACCGACATCCTCGACCTTGCACCGAACCGCCTCGTGGCCGAGCGCCGATTGCCTATGCGAGCTGTGGCTGGCGCCATTCGCTTCGTTCGCCGCCAGCCATTAGGCGCGGTTGGCCTCGTGATCGTGATCCTCATGGTGCTCACCGCCATCTTCGCCGACCAGGTCGCGCCCTACGGCCCGGAGAAGCAAAGCCTCCGCCACCGGCTCGAAGGCCCGTCCGCCGAACACTGGCTGGGCACCGATGCGACCGGCCGGGACACGTTCTCGCGCCTTGTTTTCGGGGCGCGCATCTCCATGACAGTCGGCTTCGGCGCGGTGCTCATCAGCAGCGTTGGCGCCGCCACGCTCGGCATGGTCAGCGGCTACCTGGGCGGCTGGGCTGACAAGATCATCCAGCGCCTCGTGGAAGCCTGGCAGGCGATGCCGGGCCTCATCATCCTGCTCACCATCCTCGGCATCGTCCGCCGAATGGAGAACGTCAACGTCGTCTTCGCGATGGTGCTGGCTATCGGCCTGCTCAGCATCGCCGGGACCTCGCGGGTGATCCGTTCCCAGGTGCTGATTATTCGACACCAGCAGTACGTGGAGGCAGCCCGCGCGATGGGCGCCGGGCACGTCCGCATCATCCTCCACTACGTGCTGCCGAACGTGTTCCCGCTGATCCTTGTGACGATGACCGTCGCCCTCGGCGGAGTCATCCTCGCCGAAGCGAGCCTGAGCTTCCTCGGGTTTGGGCCGGCCGGTGAACCCTCCTGGGGCCAGATGCTCTCGATCGATGGCCGCGAGTACATGCGCCGGCAAGCGGGCCTTGCCATCTGGCCGGGCGTCTGCATCGCGCTCGCCGTCTTCGGGTTCAACATCTTCGGTGATGCCCTGCGCGATACGCTCGACCCGCGTCTGCGCTCCCGCTAACGGCGAAGGACCGCTGACCCCGTAGCCGCCGGGCCAGCGCTCTGGTAGCGTCGCCGGGCGAGGAGGGAGCGCGATGCAGCCGAACATTGGCCCCGATTGGGCCGAATCCGCTTACCTGGATGCGCTGACCGATGATGGGCAGACGGGCTTCGTGATGCGCCTCGCGCGTTACCCCGGCCACGCGGTTTCGTGGCTCTGGCTCCATCTCTTCCTGCCCGAAGGCGTCGTCGGATACAACGACAACGCGCTGCCGCTCATCGGCTCGCCGGAGGCGACGCCGCTCGACGCGGCGGACGTTACCCACGAGATGACCGGCGATAACGCCGGCTTCGTCCGGCGAGTTGGCGCGCGTACCTCCCCGGAGCACGCGAGTATCGACGTGGCGGTCCGGGCGCACCGCGCGGCGCACTCCCCGGATGGCGCCGGAGCGGTTCCGCTGCGAGTTCGCGCCGAATTCACGCCGTCCCACCGCGCCGACGTGTCACGCCCCGGCCGGGTCGAAGTCTTCGGGCCGGTGACGGCCGAAGTGACGCTCGACGGGCGCACCTTCGCGCTGAACGCCGCCGGGTTCTGGCACGAACAGGTTGGCAACCGCGCGAACTTCGCCGCCGCCTTCACCCACTCCATCCTTCGCGGCGAGACCATCTCGATGGTGGGCACGTCGCTGGCGCGCGGCGGCATCGGGTTCGCGCTCACGGGTGGCGAAACGTCACCGCTCTCCCGGGTGGATATCTCGCCGCCGGGCGCCGAACGCACGCTCGACTTCGAACTGGCCAGCGGCGAGCGCGTGCAGGGCATCGCCCGGCGGACGCACAGTTATTCGACACCCGCGGAAGAAGGGCGCCGCCCGGCCAGCGTCGTTGTCGCCGAGACTGACCACGGCAAGCTGTGGGGCCACATCAACGATTGGCGCCCGGCCTGAGCAAACGGCTTGTGCCCGGGTGGCGAAGGATTAGCCGAAGAGCGGACCGCCGGGGTCGAGCACCTTGCCATCGAGGGCGATGACCGCCGGGCGCTCTTCGCAGTAGCCGCTGTTCTCGCACTTGTCGAACGTGAACGCGCCCTTCTCCTTGTCGAAGTGGATCGACCACGTGCCGCGCACCGGGCTGCCCGGGCCGGCTTCGTTTTCGGCGGTGAGAATGGCGATGAGGGCGGCGATTTCGTCTTGTCCCATGGGTCGGGTGGCTCCTCTTACGGGTGAGGTGTCAGTCGCCGCCGGCCAGGGTGGGGATGGCCAGAGGCTGGCTTTCGGACTTGCGATTCAAGCTTACATGAATCGAGACCGCCGCCGCCGTGACGAGGACAACGCCGGCGCCGAGGACGAACAGCGTCTGCCGCTCTCCGAATGCGTCGGCGGCGAGGCCAATCGGGAAGCCGACGAGGCCGTTCAGGCCCCACGCCATCATCGTCAGCGACATCACGCGGCCGTAATACGACTGGTCGGCGTACTGCATGATGAGCGAGTTGTTGAGCAACTGGAACGCGCTCGAACCGGCGCCGCTGATGAACATCAACAGCATGACCTGCCAGAACGAACCGGCGAGCGCGGTCGCCGAAAGCGTGACGCCGAGGAGGATCGCTCCGCCGAACATCAGCCGCCACGCCAGCGGCCCGCTCGCCTTGCTGGCGATGCCGAGCGTGACGACGAGACCGGACGCCGCCCCGGAAAAGAAGAGCAGGCCCATGTCGTGCGCGTCGTGGCCGAGTTCGTTTTCGAGCAGCCCCGGCAGCACCACCTGGTAGGAGAAACCAAACATAATCACGCCCATGAAGAGCGGCACCAGGAGTGCCAGCCGCGGTCGGCTCGCGATGTGCGTGAACCCGAGCTTGAAGTCGCCCAGGATCGACTTGCCGCCGGTTGGCCGCGCCTTCGTCCCCGGGAGCCGCGTCAGCGTCCAGATCACGTAGGCGAAGATGCCGCTCATGAAGAGATAGGTGCCGCCGGTGCCGACGAACGAAATGGCCACGAGCGCGGCCACCAGCAACGGCCCGACCACGCGGGTGAGCGTCATCCCCACCTGCTGCATGGCGATTGCGTTGCCCATTTCGTCCGGTCCGACGAGTTCCCCGATCCAGGCCTGGCGGGCCGGCCCGATAAACGAGAACACCGCACCCATCACGAACGTTGAGGCGACCAGCACAGGGATGGTGATCGCGCCGGTGACGATGAGGATCCCCACCGTGAGGAAGTTGATCCCGATGATTGTCTGGCCGATGAGCACCAGCTTCCGCTTCGAAACGCGGTCGGCGATGACGCCGCCGAACGGCGAGATGCCGATGGTCGCAAGTCCCATGCCAAGCGCCACGACGCCCACCGCGCCGTTCTTCCCGGTCAGGTCGAAGGCGACGATCGACTGCACGATCGAGGACATCATGAAGGCGAGGAATGCCGCGGTGGTCCCCAGCCAGAGCGTGCGGTAGTACGGGTTGTGCAGGGACTGGAAGGTGTCGTTGAACCAGCGCGCCAACATTTCATTTCATCCTAACGAAGCGTGAGCCGCCCCGCTACGGGAAATGACGCGAGATTCACGAGTTTACGAACGTGACACCCCTTGCACGCTCGCTGGCGCCGCGCCGCCTTCCTTCTACACGAAGCCGCGCAGCGTGATCGCCTTCGCCACCCGTTCGAGCGACATGTCGAACGCGGCCTGGCGTGGGCGTGTGCCATCCCGCTCGCAGCGCGCCATCAGCGCGTGGAAGGTATCGAGCATGCGCGTTTCGAGTTCGCTGTTCACGCGTTCGAGCGACCAGCGGAACTGCTGGATGTTCTGCGTCCATTCGAAGTACGAAACCGTCACGCCGCCGGCGTTCACCATGATGTCGGGCAGCACCGGGATCTTGCGCGAGTTGAGGACGGCGTCGCCGTCCGGCGTAATCGGGTGGTTCGCCGCTTCGATGACAACCCGCGCCTTGATCTTCGCCGCGTTGTCGCCGTGGATGACCTCGCCGAGCGCCGCGGGCACGAGGTAGTCGCACGGCAGTTCGAGCAGTTCTTCGTTCGTGATCGGGTCCGAAGGTTCGAAGCCGGCGACGCTCCCGGCCACCGCGAAGTACTTGTCGACGGCGGCGATATCGAAGCCGTCCGGGTTGTAAATGCCGCCCTTCACGTCGCTCAGGCCGATGATCGTGAAGCCGAACTCGCTCGCGATCCGGGCCGTCCAGCTTCCGACGTTGCCGTAGCCCTGGATGACGACCTTGAGGTCGCGCGGGTTGGTCTTTTCGTGGACGGCGTACTCACGCATACAGGTGGCCACGCCACGGCCGGTGGCCTGGTCGCGCCCGAAGCTGCCGCCGAGTTCGACCGGCTTCCCGGTGACGATCCCCGGTGTGTAGCCGTACCGCTGGCCGTAGGCGTCCATCATCCATGCCATCGTCTGCGCGTTCGTGCCCATATCGGGCGCGGGCACGTCGCGGTTGATGCCGAGCACCATGCCGATGTGCTGGGTGTAGCCGCGAGTGAGCCGATTGAGTTCGGTCTCGCTCATGCGCGAGGGGTCGCACATCACGCCGCCCTTCGCGCCGCCGAACGGTAGGTCCATCAGCGCGCACTTGTAGGTCATGAGCATAGCCAGCGCGCGCACCTCGTCGAGGTCGGCGAGGGGATGGAAGCGGACGCCTCCCTTGTATGGCCCCCGCGCGCCGTTGTGCTGCACACGGTAGCCCTCGAAGATCTTGAGCTTCCGGTTGTCCATTCGCACCGGGATCTGGGCGCGCACTTCGCGCCACGAACTGCTCAGCAGGTCGATGACTTCCGGGCCGGTTCGCAGCCGTTCGGCCGAGGCCACGACGGACTGGAGGACGGATTGGGACGGGGAGAGTTTGGCGGCTTCGCTGCTGGTCATCGGGTCTGACGCTCCACGACGAGTTCTTGCCTTCACCTTACACCCGCGCTGGCACGTTCGGAGTAAGGACCGGAGACTGTGCCGCCATGGGAAGGGTCTTCGTCACCCGCCAGACGCCCGGCCGTGCGGTCGAGATGCTGCGCGCCGCCGGCCACGCGGTCGATGTCTGGCCCGAAGCCACGCCACCGCCGCCGGAAGCGCTGGCGGCGAAACTTGCCGTGTCCGAGGCCGCCCTCACGATGGTGGTCGACCATCTGTCGGCGGAGATGTTCGCCGGCGCGCCGAACCTCCGCATCGTCGCGAACATGGCCGTCGGCTACGACAACCTGAATCCCGCCGAGGCCGCGAAGCACGGTGTCGCCGTCACGAACACGCCGGGCGTGCTCGCCGAAACCACCGCCGACATGGCGTGGGCGCTGCTCATGGCCGGCGCCCGCCACGTGGTCGCCAGCGACCGCGACACCCGCGCCGGCGGGTGGACCACGTGGTCACCGACCGCGTTCCTCGGGCAGGACGTCTTCGGCGCCACCCTTGGCATCGTCGGCCTTGGTGAGATTGGCGCGGCCATGGCCCGGCGGGCGCGCGGCTTCTCGATGCGCATCCTCTACACCAGCCGCACCCGCAAACCTGAACTCGAAGCCGAGCTCGGGCTCAGTTTCATGCCGCTCGATAAGCTCCTCCGCGAGGCCGACTTCGTCTCCCTGCACACGCCGCTCACTTCCGAAACGCGACGGTTCATCGGCGCGCGCGAACTGGCGCTGATGAAACCGTCGGCGTTGCTCGTAAACACCGCCCGTGGCGGCGTTGTCGACCAGGACGCGCTGGTCGATGCGCTTCGTGCCGGGACAATCGGCGGCGCAGCCCTCGACGTGACCGACCCGGAGCCACTGACCCTCGACCACCCGCTGTACGGCTTCGACAACGTGGTCATCACGCCGCACATCGCGAGCGCCAGCCTCGCCACCCGTGCGCGCATGGCGGAGATGGCGGCGGCGAACATCATCGAAGTGCTCGCGGGCCGCCCGCCGATCAACCCGGTGTGAGCCGGTTCGAATGCCGCTCGGCCCCGAATACCGTACCCTTCCCCGGCGGCCGGTCTCTCCGGCTCAAGCGTAAACGGGGAATGCAGCTATGGAGCAGTGGGAAACCGACCTCATCGCGCAGGTGCGCGAACTCGCGCGCACGAAGTTCGCCGAGCGCGCCGCCGCAATCGACCGCGATGGCGCGTTCCCCCGCGAAAACGTCGACGAACTGCTCGCGCTGCGCATCCCCGCGATGGCCCTTAAGAAGGAGAACGGCGGTCTCGGCATCAGTGTCCGCGGGCAGATGCGGATGATGGAGGAGATCGCCTACGGCGACGGCTCGACCGCGGTTGCCCTGAACATGCACGTGCTGGTGGCCGGGTTCCTCGAGAGCATGCCGCCCTTCGCCCGCCGCGACGCCGTCCTCGCCGACATGGGCAAGAACGGCGCGATGATCTGCGGCCCCGGTTCGGTGCCCACAGGTGGGCTCGATAACCGCCAGGCTGGCTTCAAGGTCCGCGAAGACGGCGACGACCTCGTCATCAACGGCCGCGCGGGCTTCGCCTCCATGAGCGACGGCGCGAAGTACGCGCTTATCGGTGGCACGGTCGACCGCGGCGAAGGGAACGAACCGGACGTCGCGCTCACGGTGCCCGAGCTTTCGACCCCCGGCATCACGAATCTCCACAACTGGAACGCGATGGGCCTGCGCGGCACCGCCAGCCACGACATCGTCATCGAAGAGGCGCGCATCCCGAAGAGCGAGGGTCTTGTCATCCCCGCGGCGATGCTGCGCATGGTGCTTCAGGCGCAGGCGCAGGTCGTCGATGTGCAGAGCCAGCTGCGGGCGCGCGGCGCGCTCGGCATCCTCGCCATCTGGCTCGGGCAGGCGCAGGCCGCGTTCGATTTCACGATCGACTACGTGAAGCAGCGCCACGGCTACCTCGCGGGCGCGACGGCGAACCTCGGCACACCCGCCGGCTACCGTTCGGAGCAGCCGTGGGCCCAGTTCGCCATCGGCAACATGGAGCACTGGCTGGAAACCGGCCGCATCGTCCTCTACGAATGTGTCGACCGCCTGGAGACGCCGTTCGAATCGGCCCAGGCGTTCACGCGGCACCTCGTGCGCACGGTCTACCACCTTCGCCGCATGAGCGAAGAGGTCTCGGCCGGGGCGATGCGGACGTGCGGCGCCCACGCCTACGTCAAGGGTCGCGCCCTCGAGCGGATCTTCCGCGACATGGTCGGCGGCAACGTCATGGCCTGGAAGACCGACGAACTGATGCACTCGCTCGGCCTCGGCGCGCTCGGCCAGCCGATTAGCTTCGTGGGGCCCGCCGGCACGTAGGCCCGGCTTCGGCGGGGGCGAACCGGGCGGCTTCGACTAGAATGCGTGGGCTCATTACCACGGAGGAAGCGAAGCATGGCCATCGATTTTGAAATCCCGGCAGAGGCGAAGGAGATCCGCGAGCGCGTTCGCAAGTGGGTGCAGGATGAATGCATCCCGGCGGAGAAGGAACTCGAGCACCGGCCCTTCAAGGAGGTGCTCGCGGAACTTCGCACGAAGGCGCGCGCCCAGGGGCTCTGGTGCCCGTTCATCCCGAAGGAGTACGGCGGCATGGGCCTTGGCCCGCTCGCCAACGCACTCGTCCAGATGGAACTCGGCGAAAGCTACCTCGGCGCCCTCTCGATGAACACCCAGGGCCCCGATGACGCGACGATGCTCACCATCCTCACCCACGGCACCGACTACCAGAAGGAGAAGTTCCTCAAGCCGCTGCTCAACGGCGATAAGCGCGTCTGCTACTCGATGACCGAGAAGGCCGCCGGCGCCGACGCAACAGGCATGCGCACGAAGGCTGTCCGCGACGGCGACAACTGGGTGCTGAACGGCGAGAAGTGGTTCAGCAGCGCCGCCAGCGCTGCCGACATCGCCGTCGTCATGGCCCGCACCGACCCGGATGCGCCGCGCCACCAGCAGTTCACCACGTTCATCGTCGAACTGCCGAACCCCGGCTATCAGATCGTGCGCGATATCAAGACGATGGCGATCGAAAGCCCGCTCAGCCACGTGATGGGCGGCGGCCACGCCGAGGTGAAGATCGACAACCTCGTGGTCCCGCACGAGAACGTCCTCGGCGGACTCGGGCAGGGCTTCAACATGGGTCAGCACCGGCTTGCCTACGGGCGCCTCCGCCACGGCATGCACAACGTCGCGATGGCCCAGCGCGCGCTCGACATGGCGGTCGCGCACATCAGCGAACGCGAGACCTTCGGCCGCCTGCTCTCGGAGCGCCAGGGCGTCCAGTGGATGATCGCGGATTGCGCGAGCCAGCTCTACATCGCCCGGCTCATGCTCATGCACATCGCCTACAAGGCCGAAAACGGCATGGACCTGCGCCAGGAGAACGGCATCGCCAAGGTGTTCCTCGCGAACATGGTTCACCAGGTGGTCGATACCGCGATCCAGTTGCACGGCGCGCTCGGCTACTCCCAGGACACGCCGCTCGCGCGCTGGTACACCGGCATCCGCTCCCAGCGCCTCGTCGACGGCCCGGACGAAGTGCACCGCTGGACGACCGGCCGCAACGTGATCAAGGCGTACCAGCAGTTCGGCACCACGGCCAGCGCCTGCGGCGGCGACCTGCTGTAGGGATTCGCGATTTGCGATTCACGATTCGCGATTCGGAACGGCGGTGGCCACGCACTGAACCGCGGCTGGCGAACTTCGCAGGGGCGTATTGCAATACGCCCCTACCAACCACCGCCCAAATCGCACCGATCGGCGCGCATCAGAGGCGCGGGCGGCAGACCGCGCTCGGGGTGGCACGGTGGCGGGGCCACCGCCGGCCTACCACCGCTACCGATGCCCCACCACGAGCATTCCACCGGTGGCGCAACCACACCACCACGCGGGAACATGCACGGCCGGCGAACGTTGCAGGGGCGTATTGCAATACGCCCCTAACCAACCACGGCCCAACCCGCGCTGAACGGCGCGACGAAGGGATCCTCGTGGTGGGGACCGGTGGCGCAACCACACCACCACGCGGGAACATGCACGGCCGGCGAACGTTGCAGGGGCGTATTGCAATACGCCCCTACCAACCAGCCCGAACCCAACCTCTCCGTGTCGGTCGCGGCTCGCCGGGGCCGTGGTGGATGGGCCCTTTCACCTTTTGCCTTTTACCTTTTGCCTCCCAACCCGTTCGCCCTACACGAAGAACCCCAGCCCCAATTGCCCCTTGATCCCGTTGATCTCGCCGAGGTGCATGAACCCGTGCGTCATCACCACCTGGCGGATGACGCGCGACTTCGGCATCTCGCCGAGTGGCTTGATCAGCTGGACCTCGTCGAGCTTCTCCATGGGTACAACCTTGAGGAACCCGAGCGTGTCGGCTTTCACGTCCGCGAGGTATTCGCGCAGGATGGCGTTGTCGAACCGCAACGCGCGGGCGTCGTCGAGCGCCATGCCGGTGCCCTGATCCACCTTTGGGAGTCCCATGCGGTCGGCGTAGCCCTTTGTGATCCAGACCGGTGGCTTGCGGTCCTGCATCACGAAGTTCGTGATGTTGTCGGCCGTGCGCACCACGTGCCAGGCGTTGAAGCCGATGCTGACTGTTTGTCCCGGCGGCAGGAAGTTCACCTGCTCGTCTGTCAGGTCCTTGATTCCCGTATCCAGCCAGTCCGCCAGTTGGTCGATGCCGTCGATCAGAATGTCGCGTGCGTCCATTGTTGAACCTCCTCGAATGCGCGGCGAAGTCTATCAGGCGCGGGCGAACGTTGCTTCACGCAACGCTCTTGTGCGCCTGCTCAGCGTGGCCTGTCGAGGTCGGCTGGCGTGAGCGCCGGCTGGAGGCCGCGCCGCACACGGTCGGCGTGCGCGACCAGCGCATACAGCGCTTCCATTGTTGGCACGGCCACGCCCAATTCGCGCGCGCGCCGCACCGGGTTGCCGAGGATCGTCTCGACTTCGAGTTCGTGACCGAGGACGTAGTCGATCACCATGCTCGTGCGGTAGTCGCCCATTGTGCCGGTCAGCGCGAACATCCTCGGCACGACCTCCTCGGCGTCGAGGCGCGCGTTCGAACCCGCCGAGGCGAGGTCGGCGTTGCCCGCGGCGACGACTTCGCGCATGGCCCGCCCCGCGGTGGCGCGGAGTTCGGCGTCACTGAGGATGGTCTGCGTCCCGATGCCGCCACCGGCCACGCTCAGCCCGTTGAACGGGATGTTCCAGCAGAGCTTCTCCCAGCGTGCGTACTGGAGGTTCGGGGCAACGGCGGTTTCGATGGCCCCGCTTTCGAACAGGGCGCGCAGGCGCTCGGTTTCGGCCGGGTCGTCGAGTGCGTGGCCGATGGAGACGCGGCCGTAGTCGAGGTGGTGGATGACGCCCGGTTCGCCGCGATTGATACAGACGAAGGCCATGCCGCCGAACACTCGCGCCGCGCCGAACCACTCGCTGAAGCGCGATTCGATGCCAAGGCCGTTCATCAGCGCGACGATGCGCGTGTCGGGCCCGAGGCAGGGCGCCACGAGGTTCTTCGCCGCCTCGAGGGCGGTCGCCTTGAGCGAGCAGATGACCCAGTCGACCGTGCCGAGTTCCCCCGGCGTGGCAAACGCGGTCACGCGTTCGAGATGGAAGTCACCGTCCGGGCTGTAGACGCGCAGGCCGTTCGCGCGTACCGCCTCGAGGTCTCGCCGGAACAGGAAGCGCACGTCGTGCCCTGCCTCCGCGAGGCGCCCGCCGTAGTAACCGCCAACCGCGCCCGCGCCAACCACCGCAATCGTCGCCATCGCCCGATTGTCGAGGCTCACAGGCGGCAATGTCGACCGGCGAACGTGCGCTACACGAGTCCCTGTTCGCGGAGCGCCGCCACGTCCCCTTCGCTCAGGCCGAGAAGCCCGCGGAACACCTCGTCGTTGTGCTCGCCAAGCAGCGGCGCCCGGCCCGGGACATGGCCCGGCGTGCCCGTCAGGATGGGCACCACGCCGGGCTGCAGGAGGTGCCCGAAATCGGCCGATTCGACCGAGAGCACCTGGTGGCGGTCGGCAAAATGCGGGTCGGCGACGATGTCCTCCATCAGGTAGACCTTCGTCGCCGGGACGCCGAAACGGTCGAGCGTCGCCTGGCATTCGGCGAGCGTTCGAACCTTCACCCACTCGGCGAGGATGGCGTGGATCGCCGCGTGGTTCGCGAGCAGGTTGTTACGTGGTGTAAAGCGCTCATCGGTCACCAGTTCGGGCTGGCCGATGGCGTCGCAGAGTTTCACGAACGACCGCTGCGTGGTCGCGTTGATGACGAGGAAGTGGCCGTCGGACGTTTCGAACTGTTCGGCGGGCACGACGCCGGGGAAGTAGTTGCCGGAGCGAGGGCGGTCCTTGCCTTGCAGCCCGTAGCTCGCAAGGTGCGCGCCGCTCATCCGCCAGACTGCCTCGTAGAGCGCCATGTCGACGTCCTGACCCCTGCCAGTGAGTTCGCGCGCGCGCAATGCCAGCATCGCCCCGAATGCCGCGAACATGCCCGCGCCGTAGTCGGCCACGAAGTAGCCCGGCCGCACGGGCGGGCGGTCGGGATAACCGGTCATCCCCGTGATCCCGGCGAAGGCGAGTGCGACCCGGTCGAATCCCGCGCGGTCGCGGTACGGCCCGGTCTGCCCGTAGCCGCTGATGCGAACGACGACGAGGCCGGGGTTGGTCTCGCGCAGCGTGTCGGGTGCGAATCCCCATTTCTCGAGCGCGCCCGGCCGGTTGTTGTCGATGAGCACGTCCGCTTTGTCGGCGAGTTTGCGGAAGATAGCCGCGCCGCCGGGCTTCGTGATGTCGAGCGTGATCGCTTTCTGGCCACGGTTGTCCTGCGCGAACGACACATTGCCGCGGTTCGATTCGCCTGTGACCGGGGGCTCGATCTTGATCACTTCGGCCCCGAATTCGGCGAACAGCGTGGCGCAGAACGGGGCGGCGAGGATCTGGCCGGTGGTAATGGCGCGGATTCCGTTGAGGGGCAGGACGGGTTCGGGCGTTGTCATGGTGGTGACAGATAATACGGCGCATGCCCGAACCACGTGCGCCCACCTTCTACGACCGCGTGTACGCGTTCGTGGCCAGTGTGCCGCCCGGCTTCGTGGTGACCTACGGCCAGGTCGCCGTCGCGCTCGGCGCCCCGTCGGCGGCGCGGGCGGTCGGCTACGCGCTCCACAACCTCTCCGGATGCGAAGAGGAGGTCCCGTGGTGGCGCGTGGTCAACGCCTCGGGCGGGATAAGCCTGCGCAGCCGCGGCCTGGCGGCGGAGTGGCAGCGCGAACGGCTGGAGGCTGAGGGTGTGCGCTTCGGGTTCGATGGGCGGGTGCCACTTCCTGAATTTCGCTGGCTTACCGGGTGAACACTGACTCCCGGTGCACCGCCGGCGCCCGGGGGCTTCCTCGTTCAACCTTCGCTGCTCATCTCCGCCGGGCCCCTAATCGAACCAGCGCATCTCGCCCGGCGTGAGTTCGACCACCTCTACCGTGCCGCGGCGCTGGATAGCGACCCTGCGGGTAGCAGCGCTATCGTTTCGCACCTGCACTCGGCCCGAAACCTGCCGTTCGAACAGGTTCTTCCGCGTGAGGCTGGCCGAATCACCGACCACGCGCGGCGACGCGCCCGGCGAACTGACCTGCCAGAGCGCGCCTTCGTGCGGCCGCAGGAACACGTCGCCCATCGGCAGCATGCGGCCGTTCCAGGTGTCGAAAGCCACCTCGCCGGGTTCGAGCAGGTCGCCCCACGGCAACCAGACCGACTCGTCGGACCAGTTGAGCACTCCGACGAGCGACCGGCCGTCTCCCAGCGTTGCGCGCCAGGCGTGGGGAACCGGACCCTCGGCCGGGTCGAGCGGCCGGGCGGCCACGCCCGGCGGTGGGAAGAGGGCAAGCGCCATCTGCCGGCGCTCTTCGCTCAGCTTCGGGAGGTCGTCGCTGGCCACGACCATGCCGCCGCTGAGCGCGATACCTGTCGCGAGGAAACGGGTTTCGGCTTCGTTCAGCGCGGTCTCAGTCGAGCGCACGATGAGGCAG
The DNA here is from genome assembly GCA_964470735.1 of uncultured Anaerolineaceae bacterium. Classification (GTDB taxonomy): domain Bacteria; phylum Chloroflexota; class Dehalococcoidia; order Tepidiformales; family Tepidiformaceae; genus Amarobacter. Next base: position 13,931 of record CAYYDX010000039.1, on the reverse strand, counting down.
TCCGGGTCGTTGGCCCACCAGCGCATATGCATCCAGTTGCGCTGAAGGGTGAGCCGCATCGCGTGGCGCACCGACGGATTCGGGCCGTCGGCCCACAGTTCCTTCACATCGGGTCCTACCCGCATCGCGTCGACCAGGCCGACGACCGGCGCGAAGTGGCAGGTGCAGCCGAGGATGAACGTCTCGTCGCCCGCTTCTTCGCGCACGATTTCGAAGCCACGGCGCAGGTTCATCGGCGCTGTCGTGCCGGGCCGGTGGTAGACGGCGCCGGTCGACTTCACAGCTGCGAACGAGCAGGCGTCGAGTTTCAGGTACTCGTACCCCCACTCGCGCACCACGGTGCGGATGACGTTGCGCAGCCATGCCTCGGCTTCGGGGTTCGTCAGGTCGAGGATGGCCGAGCGGCCGAGCCACGTTGGCACGAAGATGGTCTCGCCCGCGGGTGTCTTCAGCACCATGTCCGGGTGTTCGCGCAGCGCCACCGAGTCCTCGTTGAGGATGAACGGGGCCAGCCACAGGCCCGGCCGGTACCCCGCCTCGCGGATGCGGTCCGCGAGCGCTTTCATGCCCGACGGGAACTTCTCGTTCGGTGTCAGCCAGTCGCCGGTGTGCGACTGGAAGCCGTCGTCGATCTGGACGTACTCCGCCGGGTGGCGCTCGCGCACCATCGTCTCGAGGTTCGCCACCACGTCGGCCTCGCTCACGCGGTTGTAGAAGTAGTACCAGCTGCACCAACCCGTCGGGACGTGGTCCGGCACGCGCGCGCCCATCTCGCTCGCCACGCCCCCCGCGTACCGTTCCACCAGGTCGCGAGCGTCTCCGCCGGCGGTGAACAGCACCGGCGGCAGGTCGATCCGTTCGCCCGGCGCCAGGGTCGTCGCTTCGAGGTCGAACCGGAACGCGAGCTTCTGGAAGCGGGTCTCTTCGGCGTCCAGGACGACTTCGATGTCGAAGAACGCACGGTCGCCGCGCAGGCTGCCGATGAGCAACACCTGTGGCTGCTGGCCCGCGTTCGAAAGCGCCAACACCTCACGCGAGATGTAACGCACGCTCTCGCCGGCGATGCGCCGGTAGCGGCCGTCGTACCCATCCGGCTCGGGTTCACCGAAGTTGCGAACGAGCGCGTCGACCTGCATGTAGCGGCCATGGATCCACGCCCAGTTCCCGGCGGCCGGCCCTTCGAGTTCGGCCTCGAGGCCGATCTCGCCGGGGGTGGCCGGTTCCTCGCCGCGGTTCACGACCGCGAGTTGGAGGCGGCCACTCGCGGCGTCATACTCGCGTTCGAGCGAGACACCGGGCGGAAGCGGTGTTGGCGTGAGCCAGAGGTCCCAGGGAAGGTTCAGCACGTGCTCAAGGCTACATTCCGCGCCATCTCACGTCGAAGGTCAGCCGCGGCCGGAGTTGTTAGAATCGCGGGCGACCCACCTGGAGGCGCGCATGCCCGGCCCCATCTCCTCCCTTACCGGCACGGACAACTACTTCGAGAACTTCGCTGTTGGCGACCGCTACGAGCACGCCCGCGGTAAGACCGTGACCGAGATGGACGGCGTGCTCATCACGAACCTGGTGATGAACACCGCCCAGGGGCACTTCAACGAAGACCAGATGGCGAAGGGTCCGATGGGTCAGCGCATCGTCTTCGGCGGCGTGACGGCAGCGATGGTCATTGGCCTCGCGATGCAGGACACCGGCGAACAGGCGCTCGCCGAACTCGGCATGACCGGCATCCGCTTCCGCGTCTCGGTTCACCACGGCGATACGCTCTACGCCTTCAGCGAGGTGCTCGAAACGCGTGACAGCGACCGCCCCGACGCCGGCATCGTCCGCTTCGCCCACAAGGGACTGAACCAGGACGGCAAGGTCGTCTTCGAAGGCGAACGAACCGTGCTCATCAAGCGGCGTTCGCACTGGGCCGACCGGTGAGCGAGCCCGGCGCGTACAGGCGCGCCCACGAACACGCCGCGCCGATGGCGCACGGCCCGACGGGGCCGCTCGCCGGGATCCGCGTGGCCGACTTCACGCGGGCGCTGGCCGGGCCGTTCTGCACGATGCTGCTCGCCGACCTCGGCGCCGACGTGATCAAGATCGAACCACCGGAGGGCGACTTCAGCCGCTTCTCCGAGCCGTACCCGGAAGACGACGAGGAGCGCGCGTTCGGGGGCTACTTCGCGAGCATCAACCGGAACAAGCGCGATGTGATGGTCGACCTCAAGGACCCGGACGACCGCGCGAAGATCCACGCGCTGGTCGACACCGCCGACTGTGTGGTCGAGAACTTCCGGGTCGGCGTGATGGACCGCCTCGGGTTCGGCTACGAAACACTGCGGGCGCGCAATCCCGCCCTGGTCTACGCGGCCATCCGGGGCTTCGGAGACCCGCGCACCGGCGCCAGCCCCTACGCCGAGTGGCCCTCCTACGACGTCGTGGCCCAGGCGATGGGCGGCATCGTGAGTATGACCGGCAGCGAAGACGGCCAGGTCCTCAAGGTCGGCGCGAGTGTCGGCGACCTTTATCCCGGCACAGTCGCGGCGCTCGGGATCGTGAGCGCGCTGCTCCACGCCAAGCTCACCGGCGAGGGCCAGTTCCTCGACGTCGCAATGGTCGATGCCATCACCGCCCTCTGCGAGGCCGCGGTCTACCGCTACACCTACGCGGGCACGGTCACGAAGCCGCTCGGCAACAGCCACCCGCAACTCAGCCCGTTCGACGTCTACCCTACAGCCGATGGCTTTTGCGCTATCGCCGCACCGACCCAGAACCACTGGGCGCTGCTCTGCGCCCATATCGACCGGGTCGACCTCGTCCACGACCCGCGAACACTCAGCAACAAAGACCGCGTGCTGAACGCAGCCTTCGTGAAGGAGACCGTCTCGGCCTGGACCCGCGCGCGGACAACGGCAGAGGTCGTCGAGGTGCTCGGTGGCTCGGTGCCAGTCGGCCCGGTCAACAACGCCGAAGCGCTCTTCGCCGACCCGCACCTTCACGCCCGCCAGATGCTCGTCGCGGTCGAACACCCGGGGAGTTCGCGCCCGGTCGTGCTGCCCAACAGCCCGATCCGCTTTACGGCCACGCCGTCGGGCATCTACCGCCGACCACCGAAACTCGGCGAACACAACGCCGAAGTGTTCGCCGAAATCCACCTCGAGGGAACCAATGACTCGCCCAACTCGCCTCCGCAGGTCTGAACTCTCCACGCCTGGTTCGAACCCGAAGATGATCGAGCGCGCCGCCGCCAGCGACGCCGACCTTGTTTTTCTCGACCTCGAGGACGCCGTGTCGCCGGCCGAAAAAGCCCCCGCGCGCAAGCACATCATCGACGGTCTCAACGGGCTCGACTGGGGCCGGAAGACGCGCGCGGTGCGCATCAACGGCACGCACACCCACTGGTGCTACGAAGACCTCGTCGAAGTGGTGAGCGGCGCCGGGAAGAACATCGACGTCATCATCGTCCCCAAGCCGAAGTCACCGCGTGATGTCTGGTTCGTCGACACGCTGCTCACCCAGCTCGAAACCCAACTCGGACTGGAAGAAGGGCGCATCGGGCTCGAACTGCTCATCGAGGAGACCGAAGCGCTCGCACGGGTCGAGGAGATCGCCGCCTGCTGTCCGCGCCTCGAGGCGCTCATCCTCGGCTTCGGCGACTTTTCGGCAAGCCAGGGGATGCGGCTCAGCCTGCACGGCACGGGCGAGGGCAAGTACCCCGGCGACCCGTGGAACTACCACCGCAACCGGATGATCGTCGCGGCCCGCGCGAACGGCCTCGACGCGATCGACGGGCCGTTCGCCGACTTCCGCGACGAAGCCGGCTACCGTCGCGAGGCAACGTGGGCGTCGGCCCTGGGCGCGGTTGGAAAGTGGGCCATCCACCCCGCGCAGGTCGCGCTCGCCAACGAGGTCTACTCGCCGACTGATTCCGAAATCGCGCGTGCCCAGAAGACGATCGACCAGGTCCGCGCCGCCGAAGCCGCCGGCACAGGCGCGGCAAACGCAGGCGGAGTGATGATCGACGCCGCGACCGCGCGCCTCTTCGAAGTCACCCTCGAACGGGCACGCCTCACGGGGAAGCTATAGGGACTCGGGCAGCGGTCAGCGTAAGTCGTGCGGCGTGAGCGTGATCGCCTCCCAGCCGGGTTGCGGCGGGCAGGTCACCGGTTCGCGCGCCCTTTCGACGGAAAGACCCTGCAACGGGTTCGGGACGATGACGCTCCGCCCCGGCCTGTCGCCGAGGTACCCGGCCCACCAGCTAAACGTGCCTGACGAGAGGATCACGTGGTCGCACGCTGCCAGCGCGAACATATCGAGGATAGGGTCGGTTCCTGCGCCGAAACTCATCGGCGCTGTCTCGCCCAGGCCGAGGTGGTTGCGGCACCAGTCGACGTCGTCAGGCGTATCCGAGAACACGAGAAAGTGCGCGTTGCCTGGAAAACGTCTTGCCGCCTGCCGGTAGTAGCTGGCCGGGAGGCTCGAAAGCGGCGCGAACGCGTTGCCGCCCGGCCCGCGGTCGCCCCGCCGCATGTGCACGCCGACCACCGGCGCGCCCCGGGCGCGGGCACGCTCAACGGTCTCCCGGGCTGCCGCGGCCAGCGCGTCGTCGCGCGGCTGGAACCGCCGACGGATAGTCGGCAGGATGTCGGCGAAGTAGACGTTATCCTCCCAGAACCCGCGTAGCCAGGCGGTTCCGCGGTTTTCGAACATGAACTGGTCGAAGACGCCCTGGGTCTCCCGGTGGGGCCGGAGCCGCGCCAGCGCAACTTCGAGCGAGTTTGTGCGCCGCACCGGCACACGCAGGCGGCCGAGTTCGAACCGCCGGTAGCTCTCGGGCGACTCGTACTCCACGAGGTCAAGGTGCAACGGCGCGGCGATGCGGCGGGCGTAGCCGAAGGCCGCGGCGTACTGGAAGAGTTGGTTGCCGAGCCCGCCGCTGATCCGCACGACGACCCGCTTCGGACCCGGCCACGGCCGCAGCCACCGGCTCCGATGAACCTCCGGCTCACGCGCAGCCTGCGCACGGGCGCCGTCTGCAAGCCTCGCGAACGAGGTGCAATCGAGCGAGGCAAGCTCCGAATCCTCGCGGGCAGCACGGATGTACCCGGCGAACCGCTCTGTTCCCGCTTCGAGTTCGGCTGGCTCGTAGCACAGTTCGAGGAAGCTCGCGAGCCCGGCAATTCGCGGGTTGTCCCGGCTGGCGAGCGCGAGCGCGAGAGCCGCAAACGTAATGTCGATGGCCTGCTCCGGCTCGGCCGCGCAGCGGAACGCATCATCCACCGCCAGCGCCGCCGCCTGGAGGCTACCCGCCATGGTCAGCGCGTAGATGCGGTCGAGGTCGAACCGCGAATGGCTCTCGGCGCCACCACGGCGCCCTCGTGCGGCGCGAAGGAGCCGCTTCGCAAGCCGCTCCGCCCGCGTGCTGAGAAGGGGCGGCACGAAAGCGCCCTGCGGCCAGTCTGGGGGCGAAGGCCGGGATGTAACGGTGCTCACCGCGTGGTCAGCCACGATTCCAGCGAGCGCGCGACCTCCGTGCGGTCCTTGTTCGCGAAGTACCAGTCAATCGTGCGGCGAAGGCCTTCGCTGAATGGAACCTCCGGGCGCCAGCCAAGGACCTCGGCGGCGAGCGCGTTGCTGGCAACGCGGTTGAGCGGCCCCGTTGGCATGTCGGGCTGCAGTTCTATCCGCGGAGTCTGCCGAGTGTAGTCGAGCACCTGTCGGACGGCGTCGATCACGCGGATGCGCTCCATCGTCCCGATATTGACCGCGGTCCCATCGGTGATCGCTTCGGCCGCGCGGATCGTGCCTTCGACAATGTCGCCGACGTACGTCCAGTTCCGAACCTGCTCGCCGGTGCCCCATACCCTGAACGGGTCCTGGCCGATGAATGCACGAGCGATCATCGCGATCACCGCGTGGTTTTCGCGCCCGCGCTCGCCGTAGACCGTGAAGTAGCGGCACGCCGCGCCGCGCAGTTTCCCTTCGCGGCAGAGCGCGGTGAGCGTCATTTCGCCCATCAGTTTCGCCCAGCCGTAGAGGTTATCCGCGTCGTAGGGCGGTCCCGCGCTGTCCTCGGTGAGGAAGAGTTCCTCACTGGGGTCCATCTGCCGGAAGTTCGGGTAGACGCAGCCCGATGAGGCGTACACGACGTTCTCGACACCCGCGGCAACACTCGCAGCGAAGACCACGCCGTCGAGCACGAGATTCGTCGCACAGGCCGACTGGTTGAGGTCCACGTACCCGCGCCCGCCGTGGTCCGCCGCGAGATGGAATACCGTACGTATCCCCCTGAGCGACTCCGCCGCGAACACGGGGTCGCGAAGGTCGCCCTCCCGGAAGTCGATCCTCCCGGCGTCGAGGTGCGCCCCGATGTTGTCGATCGTTCCGCTGCTGAGGTCGTCGGCAATCCGCACAGCGGCGCCACGAGCCACCAGCGCATCAACGAGGTGCGAGCCGATGAACGAAGCGCCGCCGGTCACAAGAACCGGGCGGCCTGCCCAATCCACGCTCACGGCAACTGCCCGCAAATTGAAGGTTCCCGGGTCATGTGCGCCACCCCTGCTGATCACCTGCCGCCTGCGGTTGGGCTGATACCGTGTGCCATCGAAGGCGGTTCGGAGGAAGTGTAGGGGCGCGCTGTTTGATTGGGCCACTCGCGCCGCTGAAGCCGCCCCATCCCGCTATAGAAACCCTTCACACCGGCCGATACCCATGGGGAATCACCGCCCGTGGGGAGGCAGTTGACCGGCCAGACCGACTTCATCGCGCTTCTGACCGACCCGGACCTGCTGCAGCTCATGCTGTTCGCGTGCCCGGATGGCGTCATCGTTGCCGACGAAACCGGCAATATCGCGCTGTTCGCCGGCGCGAGCGAGGCGATGTTCGGCTACCAGCCAGTCGAGGTCATGGGCCGCCCGTACCGCGCGCTCATCGCCGACGACCGTTCGTTCCGCCGCCTCAACACCGAACTCTGTGTCAACGGCCAGGTGTCGAACTACGAGGTTCCAGCGCTGCGCAAGGGTGGCGACGGGTTCTCCGCCGCCATCTCCGCCGCGGTCATGAAGGACCGCTACGGCGCCACGGTCGGCACCGTGTTCTATGTGCGTGACCACTCGGAAGTGCGCGAAATCGAGGACACGTTGCGCAGCCGCAACGCCCAGCTTCGCACGATGGTCGACCGCCTCGACCACATCGCCAACCACGACCAGCTCACCGGCCTCCTCCGGCGAGGCAGCGCCGTGGCCGCCGCCGAAGACGCGCTCCTCGCCTCCGGACTCGAACGCACCGACTTCGGTGTCGCCATCTTCGACCTCGACCACTTCAAGCAGGTCAACGACTCCTACGGCCACCTCATCGGCGACAAGATGCTCGGTGTCATCGGCGCGACGCTCAGGAAGGTCGCCCGCCAACACGACATCATCGGCCGCTTTGGGGGCGAGGAGTTCGTTGCCTTCCTGCCCGGGGCCGACCTTGCGTCAGTGACGAGGTTCGCCGAGCGCGTCCGTTCGGCCATCGAAACCGCGAAGTTGGAGGTGAGCGAAGGGCTGTCGCTTTCGATAACCATCTCGGGAGGAGTTGCCGCCATTCCCTCCTGCGCCGACAGCCTCAACGAAGCCCTGCGGATCGCCGATGACCGCCTCTACGCGGCGAAGCGCGCCGGGCGCAACTGCATCGTCAACGATGACAGCGACAATGACGACCAGAGGAGTGCCGCGTGACGACTGAATTAGCCCCACTCCAGTCCGATGCTCGGAATCGCCTGCGCCTCATCGTGAACCGGACGACCGACCTCCGGCCGCTCAAGAGCGTCGCCACGAGGGCCATCTCGATCGCCGAAGACGAACGTTCGGCGGCGATGGACCTCGCCACGGTCATCAGTTCCGACCAGGCATTGACTTCGAAGTTGCTCAAGCTCTCGAACTCCGCCTACTACGGCTACGCCCGGCGCATCTCGAACGTGCGCGAGGCCGTCATCCTCCTCGGCATGCGCACCGTGCGCTCGGTCGCCATCTCTTCCGCCATCATCGACGCCTTCAAAGTGCCCGAACTCGAAAAAGGTGGCTTCGACCAGGACCTCTTCTGGGCGCACTCGGTCTCCGTTGGCCTCGTGGCCGAACTGATCGCCCGCGAAACGCGCATCGCCCGGCCCGAGGACGCCTTCACGGCCGGCGTCCTCCACGACGTGGGCAAGCTCGCCATGATGCTGGCCGAACCGGCGATGTTCGCCGAGGTGGTCGACCTCGTGAACCACGAGGGCATGAAGTACCGCGAATCCGAGCTGGCGGTCTTCGAAATCGGCCACGAGCACGTTGGCTCGCGCCTTGCTCAGCGCTGGAAGTTCCCCGAGTCGCTGGTCTATGCGATTCGCGACCATCACCCGCCGAAGGGCATCGCCGCCATCAGCACACTCGCCGATGCCGTCGGCGCCGCCGATCTCGCCTGCAACCGCGAGGGCTTGGCCTGCGGTTTCGACTACACACGTGACCCGTTGCGCCGCCCGGCGGTAGCTCTCCCGCCTGCGGTCGACACCGCCATCAACAAGGTCCATGGCGGCATGCACACGATCGAAGAGAAAGCCCGCGCGTTCCTCCTGCACGTCACCTCGCGCGCGCCGAACTGGTACGCGCAGCACCACGGGGAAGCTGACGAACCAGCGGAGGCGGGCGCGGCCTGATGACCGGGCGTCTGCCTGCCGATATCCGTTAGTGAGGACAATGTATGCAGGGGATTGAGCAGACCACTGGCCGCCCGGAAAAGCCGGGCCATGAAACGCGCAAGCACATCATTCGCGCCGCGCTGCTTCTCGGCTGGGGCCTCGTGCTCGCCGTCCAGGTGAGCGAGACGATGCGCAACCCGTCGATGTCGAACCTCATCGTCGCGGCAGCGTTCTGCCTGCTCTTCGTGGTGGTCAACGTCAACCTCTTCCTCCTCGGCTGGCTCGGTTCGCGCAGCTGGCGCCGGGTGAGCACGAAGCTCCACGGCGCCGCCTACCTCAGCGAGTTCCACAACCTGCCGAACCGCAACTACGTCCTCGCCGAGTTGCGCCGCGAAATGCCGCGCGCCCGCACCCACAACGCGCCCTTCGTTCTCATCCAACTCTCGCTCGAGAATATCGACGCCGTGCGCGAACGCCGTGGCGACGAATTCGCCGACCGCGCCGTCAACGGCCTCGTCGATGTGCTCAAGCGGCTCACCCGCAGCTCCGACTTCCTCGCCCACCTCGGTGGCGCCCGCTTCGGCGTGATGCTCGTGGAATGCACGCTCGAGCAGTCCTACATCTATCTCAAGCGCGTGCCCGGCACAGTCTCCGTCAGCGATGGCCGCCAGATGCTCGATGTCGCGGTAACCGCCCGGGTGCACCAGTACGACCTCGAATCGCTCTACGCCACCGACGTCCTCCGCGACCTCGAAGAGACGAAGCCGCTGCGCCGCCGCGAGCAGCCGCGCATGGATGCGCTCGCCGCCTGAGCGCGAACCACGCTCAGCTGTAGCTGGCGGACTCGCCGACGCGGTGGAGTTTCAGGAAGTTCGTCGTCCCCTGGGCGCTGATCGGCATGCTGGCGACCACCACCACCTCCTCGCCGGGTGACACATAGCGGCCCTGGACGAGCGTCTCGTCGACGATCTTCAGCAGTTCTTCCGAACTCTCCGCGAAATCGCAGCGCACCGGCGTCACACCGCGCGCGAGCGTGAGCCGCCGCTGCACCGCTTCGTGCGGTGAGACCGCGAAGATCGGCGCGTTCGGGTGCACCTTGCTCAGCAGCATCGCGGTGTAGCCGCTGTTCGTGAAGCAGACCACCGCCTTCATGTTGTCGTCGGATTCGACGATGCGCCGCGCGGCCAGCGCCACCACGTAGGAGTGGTCATCGCGCTCGGCCTGCGCCATCACCTCGTGGTCGAACTCCGCCGTCGCCGATTCGGCGCTGCGGATGATGCGGTCCATCATCGCCACCGTCTCGACCGGGTAGCGGCCGACGGCCGTCTCTTCGCTCAGCATCAGCGCGTCCGACATGTCCCAGACCGCGTTGGCCACGTCCGAGGCTTCGGCGCGCGTTGGCCGCGGCGAATCGACCATCGATTCGAGCATCTGCGTCGCTGTGATCACCGGGATCTTGTTGCGCGCCGCCGCGGCGATGATCCGGCGTTGCTGCACGGGCACGTCCTCCGGCGGCAATTCGACGCCGAGGTCGCCACGCGCCACCATCGCCCCGTCCGCTTCGGCCAGCACCGTGTCGAGGTTGGCCACCGCCTGCCGCCGCTCAATCTTCGCGATGATCGGGATGTCGGAGCGCAGACTGGTGATGAAGTCGCGCGTTCGCGTGATGTCGTTCTCGTCGCGCACGAAGCTGAGCGCGAAGTAGTCCACCCCTTGTTCGACGCCGAAGCGGATGTACTCGCGGTCGGCCTCCGTGAGCGCCGGCGCTGTGAGGTTCGTCGCGGGGAAGCTCACGCCCTTGTGCGAACCGAGCAGCCCACCGGTGACCACGCGGCAATCGAGGCCGTCCGCCGATGCCCTCAGGACTTCGAGTTCGATCTTCCCGTCGTCGAGCAGTACCCGTTCGCCGGGCTGCACGTCGTCGGTGAGCCCGGGACATTCGACCGTGAGCAGTTGCGCCGTGCCGGGCACTTCGGCCGTGGTCAGCCGGATCTCCCGCCCAGCGACGAGTTCCACCGGCCGGCCGCCTTCGGTTCCGCCAGTGCGGATCTTCGGCCCGCTGAGGTCGAGCAGGATGCCGAGCGGCCGATCGCAGGCGGCTGCCACCTGCCGCACGAGCGCGATCGCGTCGCGATGGCTGGCCGGCGTGCCGTGGCTCGTATTCAAGCGCGCGACGTCCATCCCGGCGTCGCACATCGCGGCAATGGTCTCCGCCTTGAGCGACGCGGGCCCGAGGGTGCAAACGATCTTCGTCCGCCGCATATCACGGAGTGTAACAACCCGTCCGGTTCGAGCAGGGCAAGGCCGGCCGTGCGAGCGTGCCCCGGCGGGCGGCGGTAGACTTGCTCTATGGTCGCGAAGAACGGTCGCATGCAGGTGCGAGAGTTCATCTTCTATGTCGAGGACCTGGCGACGGCGGCCCTACCGCCCGATGTGCCAAAGCCGCAACGGAAGATGATGTGGACGATCCTCCAGCTCTTCTGGGACAACCCGCGCGCCCACTTCGAACTCCAGCCGCAGCCATCGCGCCAACTCGTGGAACTCGGCCTGCACTTCGAAGGTCCCGCTGCCGACAACGAACGCTGGGCCCAGCGCCTGGCCGGGAATGCTCCTGAGCTGCAGGCTGCGCTCGGCCCGGCATGGGAACTCGAAGAGTGGACCGCGAGCTGGCGGCGCCTCCATCGCACCTTCCCCTACGAAACCCTCACCGGCGAACTCGGGCGCGAAGTCGCCGCAGAGTTCACGAAGGCAATTACCCTGCTGTGGCCCTACGCGCTTGTCGGCCCCACGCCGGAGAAGCCAGCAGCGGCGAACCATCGCCCATACCACGAGCGGTTCCGCCGCCGCGCCCGCGTGTAGCCGGTTTGCGGCGTCACGCCCGGCACGACAGAATGCCGCCAATGTCCCAAACACTCTCCGGCCCCGGACTCGAGGCCCCGCTAACCATCCGCCGCGACGCTTTCGGAGTCGCCCACATCGACGCCGCGAACGAGCACGATGCGTGGTTCGGCCAGGGCTTCGCTGCCGCCCAGGATCGGCTCTGGCAGATGGAGTACGACCGCCGCCGCGCTGTTGGCCGCTGGTCCGAAGCCGCGGGCCCAGCCGGGCTGCCCGCCGACCGGATGGCGAAACGGCTCCGCCTCGAGGCCGCCGCGAAAGCCGACCTCGCCGTGATGGCGGCCGAAGTGCACGCGATGTTCGAAGCCTACGCCGCCGGGGTCAACGCCTTCCTCGCGAGCGGCGCCGCGCTCCCACCGGAGTTCGCGCTGACCGGCGTCACACCGGAACCGTGGCAAGCGTGGCACTCGCTCGCGGTCTTCAAGATTCGTCACATCCTGATGGGGTTGTGGCAGTGGAAGCTCGCCTGTGGTGCGCTCTTCGCCCGTGTCGGTCCCGAAACCTGGCAGGCGCTCCAGTTCCAGCCGCCGGTGGGAAGCGCGCTCATCCTCCCGCCCGGCGGCGAAATCTCGCGGCTCTACAGCCGCGCAAGCGACGAAATCGCCACCTGCGCCGAACACCTCGGCTTCCTCTCCGAGGTTGAGGCTGGCTCGAACTCGTGGGTGGTCAGCGGCGCGCGCACGACCACCGGGAAGCCCGTACTCTGCAACGACTCGCACCGCGCCCTCGATGTGCCGAACGCCTACTGGCAGGTCCACGTCTCCTGCCCCGCGTTCAACGTGGCCGGCGCGACGTTCGCCGGCTTCCCCGGCTTCCCGCACTTCGGCTTCAACGGCAGCGTGGGCTGGAACATCACCCACACCCAGGCCGACTACCAGGACCTCTTTGTCGAAACGTTCGAAGGCGCGGACGGTGAGCGGTACCTGGCCGAAGACGGCTGGCGCGACAGCGAGCGCGCCACTCACACCATCTATGTTCGCGGTGCACCGCCCGAAACCGTCGAAACCTGGGCGACGCGCCACGGACCTGTCGTGCACGGCGACCCGCGTTCGGGCGTGGCTCTCGCGTTGCGCTACACCGCCGGTATCGGTGGTAAGCGCCCGTTCGACGGCCTCCGCGCGATGGTCGTCGCCGGCGACGTCGAGGAGTTGTTCGAAGCCCAGCGCACCTGGGTTGACCCGGTGAACAACCTGGTCTGCGCCGACACGAGCGGGAACATCGGCTACCTCGTGCGCGGCGAACTTCCCGTGCGCGCCTCGCAGGCCGGGCGGCGCGTGCCCGTTCCCGGCTGGACTGGCGAGCACGAATGGACCGGCGCTGTTCCCTTCGAGCAGCTTCCGCGAGCGATCAACCCGGCCGAAGGGTTCGTCGCCACCGCGAACCAGCGCGTGATCGACGGCGACGAGCCGTACATCAGCTCCTACTTCGCTTCGCCCGCGCGCGCCGACCGCCTGATCGAACTGCTCGGCGGCGAAGCAATCCTTTCGCCCGAACAGGTCGCCGGATTCCAGGACGACCAGGTGTCGCGCCCTGCCCGGCTCTGGTGCGAGTTCCTCCGCCGGCACGGCCCGTTTGCGGGCGCGGCCGAACAGGCCCGCGCAATGCTCGCCTCGTTCGACGGCAACCTCCAGCCGGGGCGCGCCGAGCCGCTGCTCTACGCCTACTTCCGCCGCGAACTCATGCGCGAGCTGTTCGCGCCGGTTATTGGCGAAGCGAACTGGGACTGGCTCACGACCGACCCCAACCCCGGCCTTGGCCGCATCGCCGCCGGCCTCATCGCCGAGTACATCGCCCACCTCGAAGAAGGTATCCAACCCCCGGGTGGGCGCTCGTGGAACGCGGTTCTCGAAGCCGCCTGCGAACGTGGCTGGGCAAAAGCGGTCGCGCTCGCGGGGCCCGATCCGGCGCGTTGGCGCTGGGGTGATTTCCATACGACTGGCAGCAAGCACCCGCTCAGCAGCACCTTCCGTGACGCCGCCCTCGACCCGCCGCGAATCGCCATCGGCGGCGACGGCGACACCATCAAGAACGCTGGCTACATGATGAACGGCCGCAGCGACTTTCTCCTGGCGTCATGCTCGGTCTACCGGCAGGTGGTCGACTTCGCCCGCCCCGATGACGCCTCGTTCATCGTCCCCGGGGGCACTTCGGGCGACCCTCGCAGCCCGCACTTCGCCGACCAGCTCGAACACTGGGCGCGCTGCGAGCGCATCCCGATGAGCCGCCTGCCGGGCCAGCTCGAGCCAGCCTCGGAGTTGCGCCTCCAGCCGTAGCGCTGCCTCAGACGTTGAAGAGGATGTTCAGGATATCGCCGTCCTGGACGACGTTGGCCTTGCCCTCGGTGCGCAGCAGGCCGCGCTTCTTCGCCTCCGCTTCCGAGCCACAGTCCACT